>NZ_AMPR02000251.1:0-4061 GCF_000307735.3 Cupriavidus sp. HPC(L)
GCATGCCGCGTGCGGCGTCGCGGTGGCGTTGCGCCGGCGCATGGCCGGTGCCGCTGCGATCGCCACTGCCGGCGCGAGCTGGCGACGCGGTCGACAGGACCGTGTCGCCTGCCGCGGCGGCCGGCACCGGCGAGACCAGCGTTGTCCCCGCCACGACCGCGCCGATCGCTGCAACGAAGCCTGCCCCGCGCCGCCGTTCCATGGTCAGATCCGCTCGAAGATCGCGGCGATGCCCTGGCCGCCGCCGATGCACATCGTCACCAGTGCATAGCGGCCCTGCACCCGCTGCAGTTCGTACAGCGCCTTGACCGTGATCAGCGCGCCGGTCGCGCCGATCGGATGCCCCAGCGAGATGCCCGAACCGTTCGGATTGACCTTCAGCGGGTCCAGGCCGAGGGCCTTGTTGACCGCGCAGGCCTGCGCGGCGAAGGCCTCGTTGGCCTCGATCACGTCCAGATCGGCGACCGACAGGCCGGCGCGCTCGAGCGCCTTGCGTGTGGCCGGCACCGGGCCGATGCCCATGGTCTTCGGGTCGACGCCGGCATGGCCGTACGACACCAGCCGCGCCAGCGGCTTCAGGCCGCGCCGCTCGGCGACGCTGCGCTCCATCAGCACGACCGCTGCGGCGCCGTCGTTCAGGCCCGACGCATTGCCGGCCGTCACGGTGCCGTTCTCCTTGACGAAGACCGGCTTGAGCTTGGACATGTCCTCGGCCTTGGCGTCGTGGCGCACATGCTCGTCGGTATCGAACACGACGTCGCCCTTGCGCGACTTCAGCGTGACGGGAAGGATCTGGTCCTTGAAGCGCCCTTCGCGGATCGCGGCCGACGCGCGGCGATGCGATTCCAGCGCGGCCTCGTCCTGCTGCGCGCGGCTGATGTCGTATTCGCGCGCGACGTTCTCGGCGGTCACGCCCATGTGGATCGAATGGAAGGGGTCGTGCAGCGCGCCCAGCATCATGTCGAGTAGCTTGGCGTCGCCCATGCGCGCGCCCCAGCGGGCAGCGGGCGCCAGATACGGCGCGCGGCTCATGCTTTCGGCGCCGCCGCCGATGGCGACATCGGCATCGCCCAGCATCACGGTCTGCGCCGCGCTGACGATGGCCTGCAGGCCCGAGCCGCACAGCCGGTTGACCGTCAGGGCCGGCGCGTCGATCGATACACCGCCGTCCACCGCCGCCACGCGCGCCAGATACATGTCGCGCGGCTCGGTCTGAATCACGTTGCCGAACACCACGTGGCCGACCTCGTCGCCCTGTACGCTCGCGCGGGCCAACGCCTCGCGCACCACCATCGCGCCGAGCTCGGTCGGCGACAGGTCCTTGAGGCTGCCGCCGAAGGTTCCGATCGGGGTCCGTACGCCGCTGACCACCACCACTTCACGGGTCATGTCTGTCTCCATTGGGTAATGTTGCACCGCAAAGTATAGCCCTGCGGTCCATTTTCCGAACGATCGTACTTTTACCTAATGTCGGTGGCGATCGGTGCGGCGGCCGGTACGGGTCGGCGGGCCGGCAGGGTTACACCACCGCCTCGCCCCACAGATCGTGGCCATCGGCGCCGGTGATGCGGACCGAGACGAACTCGCCGGTCTTGTAGCGCTGGTACGGCTTCGCGGGCGGATCGATATAGACCAGGCCGTCGATCTCGGGCGCATCGGCGGCCGAGCGGCCGATGCCGCCGTCCTGGTTGACCTCGTCGACCAGCACGCGCAGCGTCTGGCCGACCTTGCGCTGCAGGCGGCGGGCCGAGACCTCCTCGGCGACTTCCATGAAGCGCGCGCGGCGCTCCTCGCGGACCTCGTCCGGCAGCGCGCCGGGCAGGTCGTTGGCGGTGGCGCCCTCGACCGGCGAATAGGCAAAGCAGCCCACGCGATCCAGCTCGGCCTCGGCGATGAAGTCGAGCAGCGTCTGGAACTCGGCCTCGGTCTCGCCCGGGAAGCCGGCGATGAAGGTGCTGCGAATGGTCAGGTCCGGGCAGATCTCGCGCCAGGCGCGGATCCGCTCCATGGTCTTCTCGGCGTTCGCCGGCCGTTTCATCCGCTTGAGCACATCCGGATGCGCGTGCTGCAGCGGCACGTCCAGATACGGCAGCACATGGCCGTCGTTCATCAGCGGGATGATTTCGTCGACATGCGGATACGGATAGACGTAGTGCAGCCGCACCCAGGCACCGTACTCGCGCGCCAGTTCGCCCAGCGCGCCGACCAGTTCGGTCATCCGCGTCTTCAGCGGACGGCCGTTCCAGAAGCCGGTACGGTACTTGACGTCGACGCCGTAGGCACTGGTGTCCTGCGAAATGACCAGCAGTTCCTTGACGCCGGACTTGAACAGGTTCTCTGCCTCCAGCATCACCTCGGCGACCGGACGAGACACCAGGTCGCCGCGCATCGAGGGGATGATGCAGAACGAGCAGCGGTGATTGCAGCCCTCGGAAATCTTCAGGTAGGCGTAGTGCTTGGGCGTCAGCTTGATGCCGGCGGGCGGCACCAGATCGACGAAGGGGTCGTGCGGCTTGGGCAGGTGCGTGTGCACCGCCTGCATGACCTCACCCAGCGCATGGGGGCCGGTGACGGCCAGTACCTTCGGATGCACGCTGGTGACGATATCGTTGCCACCGGCGTCCTTCTTGGCGCCAAGGCAACCGGTGACGATGACCTTGCCGTTCTCGGTCAGCGCCTCGCCGATCGCGTCCAGGCTCTCCTGCACCGCCTCGTCGATAAAGCCGCAGGTATTGACGACCACCAGATCGGCACCGTCATAGGTGCCGCTAATGGCATAACCCTCGGCACGCAGCTGGGTGATGATCTGTTCGGAATCGACGAGGGCCTTGGGGCAACCGAGTGATACAAAGCCCACCTTCGGCGTGGTGGCGGCCGCGCCAGTGACGGCGCCGGCGGGAGACGAGGACGGAGAGGACGACTGAGACGACATGGATTTCGCGGTGTGGGGGGCCGCGCCTTCTGCTGGCGCGCGCGGTCTTGGGCCGCGACCTGCCATCCCGAAGACGGCCGTGGCGGCGGAACGACCGCGATTCTACCCCGAGACCACCGCGTCGGCAGGCGGGCGCTCTGGCCCGCCGCGAGTGCAGTTCAACGACAGGCGGCGTTCAGCCCTGGCCGGTCTTCTTGTTGTTGTCCGGCTGGTTGAACGGGAAATTGCCGAACATGTTCTTGGCCTGGTTCTGCATCTGCTCCTGCATCTGCACGAACAGGTTCTTGCTCTGCTCGATGTAGTTGCTCATCATGCCCTGCATCATCGGTGCCTGCATGTTCATGAATTGCGACCACATGTCCGGGCTGAAGGCTTCGCCCGAATACAGGCCCTTCGAGTTCTCGGCCAGCTTGTTCTGGATGTCGATGAAGGCCTGGATGTTCTTCTCCAGGTAGGTGCCCATCATGCCCTGCATCGCGTGGCCGTAGAAACGGATGATCTGCGACAGCATCGCGCTGGAGAACATCGGCACGCCACCGGTTTCTTCCTCGAGGATGATTTGCAGCAGGATGCTGCGGGTCAGTTCGTCGCCCGACTTGGCGTCGACGACCTTGAACTCCTCGTTGTCCATCACGAGCTGCTTGACATCGGCCAGGGTGATATAGGTGCTGGTCTGCGTGTCGTAGAGCCGGCGATTGGGATATTTCTTGATCAGTCGCTCTGCGCCTTTCTTGGTGGTGGCCATCGGTGCTCTATCCTTTTGTAGTCCGCTGCCGGTGCGCTGACGCCGCGGCCCGTGCTCGTGCGGCACGGTCGATCGGTTCGCTGTTGCACCGCATGCCGTGCGGTGCGCAATCCGGCAACGCTTGCGGCGCGGGGCCGATCCGCCGGCCAAGGCGCGATCCGCGTCGTATTTCTCGATGTCCCAAATTGGTGCCGGCGGCGTTGATGCCCTGATTCTATGCTTAACAAGGCACTGTGAAAAGGCGCGGGCGCTAAGGAAAACCCGCAAGCAAACGCGCGAAATCGCCGGGTAAAAGCGGGAAAAACGAAGTATCGGCGCGCGACGCGAGCAGGCGCCGGCACCGTGCTGCGGCGCGTCCAACGCAGCGCAGCACCGCCCGGCGCC
>NZ_AMPR02000250.1:0-4068 GCF_000307735.3 Cupriavidus sp. HPC(L)
CCGATATCCTCGCCGGAGCCCCGATCGCGCTGACTGGCCTGAGCCTGCCGCTGGATGCCTTTCCGGCGCCCACCGGCGACCAGCCGATCGCCGCGCCGGCGTCCGCGGCGCAGGCGTTCGCCGACCTCCCGGTGGAGGCCGACGACGGCCAGGACATCGAGGCCGGCGAACCGCACACGCCGCGCACGACCGCGCCCGCGCCTCGTCCGCTGGCCTTCGACCTCGGCGGGATCTCGCTCGATTTCGATGGCGGCGATGCCGGCAACCGTTCCGCCGAGGGCTCGCCTGATATCATGGCGCCCCCCGATACGTCCTCCGATACGTCCTCCGATACGTCCTCCGATACGTCCTCCGGCACGCCGCCGCGTTCGTGAGCCCGCATCCAAAACGCGCATCCATGACCCGTCTCGCCCTCGGCCTCCACTACGACGGCACCGCCTTCTCCGGCTGGCAGTCGCAGCCGCACCGCAATACCGTGCAGGACGTGCTGGAGGACGCCATCGCGCAGTTCGCCGGCGAGCGGCTGCCGACCACGGTGGCGGGGCGGACCGACGCGGGCGTCCATGCGCTGGGGCAGGTGATCCACCTTGATACCGTGCTGTCGCGCGAGCCGTTCTCGTGGGTGCGCGGCGTCAATGCCTTCCTGCCGCCGACCATCGCGCTGCAATGGGCCAAGCCGGTCGACGAGGCGTTCCACGCCCGCTTCGCCGCGTTCGAGCGGACCTACTACTACGCGCTCTACACCGGTCCGCACCGCGCGCCGCTGGTGCACGGCCGCGCCGGCTACCTGATGCTGCCGCCGGGCAAGCGGCTCGACGTCGACGCGATGCGCGAGGCCGCCGCCTGCCTGATCGGCGAGCACGATTTCTCGGCCTTCCGCGCCGCCGAGTGCCAGGCCAGGTCGCCGGTCAAGACGATGTACGAGATCCGCATCCACGCCGACCGCGACTGGGTATTCCTGCGTTTTCGCGCCAGCGCCTTCCTGCACCACATGGTCCGCAACCTGATGGGCTGCCTGGTGGCGGTGGGGCGGGGGCGCTATCCGGCCTCGTGGCTGCCCGAGGTGCTGGCCTCGCGCCAGCGCAGCATGGCCGCGCCGACCTTCATGCCGGACGGCCTGTATCTGGCCGGCGTCAGGTATCCTGAGCCCTATGGCATCCCGGCCGCCGATCCGGCCGGCAGCCTGTTTCATGGAGTGTTTGCCGATGCCTTCGCCAACTAGCGTGCCCGGCGCCGAGGCGCAGTTCGTGCCGGTCCGCCCGCGCACCCGCATCAAGATCTGCGGGCTGACTCGCGAGGAGGATGTGCGCGCGGCCGTCGATGCCGGCGCCGACGCGATCGGGCTGGTGTTCTATCCCGGCAGCCCGCGCCATGTCGATGTGGCCCGCGCCGCCGCGCTGGCCGAGGCCGCCGGCCCCTTCGTCGCGGTGGTCGGCCTGTTCGTCAATGCCGACGCCGAAGAGGTCGCCCACGTGGCCGAACGGGTGCCGCTGTCGCTGCTGCAGTTCCACGGCGACGAGAGCGCGCAGGACTGCGCGCGCGCCGCCCAGCGCTGCCGGCTGCCGTTCCTGCGCGCGGCGCGTGTGCGCCCCGGTCTCGATTTGGTAGAATTCGGCGATCAATATCGTGACGCCGCGGCCATCCTGCTCGATGCCTTCGTCGAAGGCTATGGCGGCGGCGGACACGCCTTCGACTGGACCCTGATCCCTCCCGGATGGATTGCGCCTGATCCCGGCACATCGACATGCAACGGCAATCGAACCGCAAGCGCCGCTCCTCGCATCGTTTTGAGTGGTGGGTTGAACGCGCAAAACGTGGCTGGCGCGATTGAGCGCGTGCGCCCCTACGCCGTCGATGTCAGCAGCGGCGTGGAGGCGGCCAAGGGCGTCAAGGACCCCGCCCGTATCGCCGACTTCGTGCGCGCGGTGCGCGCCGCGGATGCCAACCACGCCGCCTGAGCCTGGCGAACGACCGGCGCCGATCACAGACATCGCGCCGGTCCCGCAAGCCACCCTGTTCCCCTGCCGCGGCCGATCCAACGAAGACGGCCGCGCCACCCGGAAGCCCACTCATGTACAACCTGCCCGATTCCCGCGGCCACTTCGGCCCCTATGGCGGTACCTTCGTCTCCGAGACCCTGACCTACGCGCTGGACGAACTGCGCGAGGCCTATGCCAACCTGCGCAACGACGCCGAGTTCGAAGCCGAATTCCGCCGTGAACTGAAGCATTTCGTCGGCCGTCCGTCGCCGATCTACCATGCGCAGCGCTGGAGCGAGACGCTCGGCGGCGCGCAGATCTACTTCAAGCGCGAGGACCTGAACCACACCGGCGCGCACAAGATCAACAACGTGATCGGCCAGGCGCTGCTGGCCCGCAAGATGGGCAAGCCGCGCGTGATCGCCGAGACCGGCGCCGGCCAGCACGGCGTGGCCACCGCGACCATCGCGGCGCGCTTCGGCATGGAATGCGTGGTCTATATGGGCGCCGAGGACGTCAAGCGCCAGGCCGCCAACGTCTACCGGATGAAGCTGCTGGGCGCCACCGTGGTGCCGGTCGAGAGCGGTTCGAAGACGCTGAAGGATGCGCTGAACGAGGCGATGCGCGACTGGGTCACCAACGTCGAGAACACCTTCTACATCATCGGCACCGTCGCCGGCCCGCATCCATATCCCGCGATGGTGCGCGATTTCCAGTGCGTGATCGGCGAGGAGGCCAAGGTGCAGATGCCGGAGATGACCGGCCGGCAGCCCGATGCGGTGATCGCCTGCGTCGGCGGCGGCTCCAACGCGATGGGCATCTTCTATCCGTATATCGACCACCAGGACGTCAAGCTGATCGGCGTCGAGGCGGCCGGCGACGGCATCGACACCGGCCGCCACGCGGCCTCGCTGAGCGCCGGCTCGCCCGGCGTGCTGCACGGCAACCGCACCTATCTGCTGCAGGATCCGAACGGGCAGATCATCGAGACGCATTCGGTGTCGGCGGGGCTGGACTATCCGGGCGTCGGTCCCGAGCACGCGTGGCTCAAGGACAGCGGCCGTGCCCAATACGTCTGCATCACTGACGACGAGGCGCTGCGCGCCTTCCACGATTGCTGCCGGATCGAGGGCATCATCCCGGCGCTCGAATCGAGCCATGCGATCGCCTACGCGTGCAAGCTGGCGCCGACGCTGCCCAAGGACAAGCTGCTGCTGGTCAACCTGTCCGGCCGCGGCGACAAGGACATGCACACGGTCGCCGAACGTGCGGGGTTGACGCTCTGATGCGCACGCTTCCCGAAGTCGCACCGGGCGCCGCCGCCGCCGACACCATCACGCCGACGGTCGGCGGCGACGCGATCGCGCTGACCGCCACGCCGGCGTTGCCGGCCCTGCTGTACCAGGAGGACGTGCTCGACGGCGTGCGCCGGCTGGCCGACGGTTCGATCGATCTGGTGGTCGCCGACCCGCCGTACGGGCTCGGCAAGGACTACGGCAACGATTCGGACCGGCTGTCCGGCCAGGCCTATCTGGAATGGTCCGAGCGCTGGATCGACGCGGTGGTGCCCAAGCTGTCGCCGCGCGGCTCGCTGTACCTGTTCTGCACCTGGCAGTACTCGCCCGAGCTGTTCGTGATGCTCAAGCGCCGGCTGACGATGGTCAACGAGATCATCTGGGACCGGCGCGTGCCCAGCATGGGCGGCACCACGCGCAAGTATTCGTCGGTGCACGACAACATCGGCTTCTTCGCCAAGGCCCGGGACTACTACTTCGACCTGGACTCGGTGCGGGTGCCGTACGACGCCGAGACCAAGAAGGCGCGCAGCCGCCCGCGTTTCGAGGGCAAGAAGTGGCTGGAGGTCGGCTACAACCCCAAGGACCTGTGGAGCGTGCCCCGCATCCATCGGCAGGACCCCGAGCGCGCTGACCACCCGACGCAGAAGCCGCTGCAGATCGTCGAGCGGATGGTGCTGTCGAGCTGTCCGCCCGGCGGCCTGGTGCTCGATCCGTTCACCGGCAGCGGCACCACCGCGGTCGCCTGCGCGCGCCACGGGCGCCGCTTCGTCGGCTTCGAGATCAATCCCGCC
>NZ_AMPR02000249.1:0-4075 GCF_000307735.3 Cupriavidus sp. HPC(L)
CCGGTGAACAAGGCGCGAACCGCCCTGCCGGCGCGGCCGCGACAATCTCTCAGGCATCGTCCGCCGCGCGCCCCGCCGCCGCGAACTGTCCCGCCACGCTGAACTTCCGCTTCCCGCGGCTGCAGGACGAGGCCGAACAGAACCTTTGCCAGTACGCGGGCAAGGTCGTGCTGGTCGTCAATACCGCCAGCTATTGCGGCTTCACGCCGCAGTACGAGGGCCTGGAGGCGCTCTACGCCAAATACCGCGAGCGCGGCCTGGTGGTGCTGGGCTTCCCTTCGAACGACTTTTCGCAGGAACCGGGCTCGGAAAAGGAGATCGCCGACTTCTGCTTCAACACCTACGGCGTCAAGTTCCCGATGCTGGCCAAGACCCATGTGCGCGGCGACCAGGCCAATCCGATGTATGCGCGGCTGGCCAGGGAAAGCGGCACCGCGCCCAAATGGAACTTCCACAAGTACCTGATCGACCGCGACGGACGCGTCGTCGCCAGCTATCAAAGCTCGGTGAAGCCGTCGGACCGGCAGCTGGTCTCTCGCATCGAGCAACTGCTGGCCGCACCGGCGCAGGCGAAACCGGCGGCGGCAAATTGATTCGGTAAATCACCGCATCACACCAACCAATCACACCAACAAGCAAGACGAGGAGAACGATGAAGCTGGTACGAATTGGCAGCGCCGGCGCCGAGCGGCCGGGACTGATCGATGCACAGGGCCGCGTGCGCGACTTGTCCGCCGTGATCGGCGATATCGACGCGCGCGCGCTGTCGCCGAGCGTCCTGGCCGAGCTGGCGGCGCTGGATCCCGCCACCCTGCCGCTCGCCGAATCCGAGCGTTTCGGCACGCCGTGGACCGGAATCGGCAAGATCGTCGCCATCGGGCTGAACTACGCGGACCACGCGGCCGAGGCAAACATGCCGATCCCGTCGGAGCCGATCGTGTTCCTGAAAGCGACCAGCTCGCTGAACGGCCCGAACGATCCCGTGATGTTGCCGCGCGATTCGGTCAAGAGCGACTGGGAGGTCGAACTCGGCGTGGTGATCGGCACGCGCGCGCAGGACGTGTTGCCGGCCGCCGCGCTCGATCACGTGGCGGGCTACTGCGTGGTCAACGATGTCTCCGAGCGCGAATTCCAGATCGAGCGCGGCGGCACCTGGGACAAGGGCAAGGGTTGCGACACCTTTTGCCCGGTCGGTCCGTGGCTGGTCACGCGCGACGAGGTGCCCGATCCGCAGGCGTTGTCGCTATGGCTGGACGTCAATGGCGAACGGATGCAAAGCGGCACCACCGCGACGATGGTGTTCGACGTCGCGACGCTGGTCAGCTACGTCAGCCGCTTCATGACGCTGCATCCCGGCGATCTGATCTGCACGGGCACGCCGCCGGGCGTCGGCATGGGCTTGAAGCCGCCGCGCTTTTTGCGGGCCGGCGACACGATGCGGCTCGGCATCGAGCGACTGGGCGAGCAGATGCAGCAGGTCCTGCCCTACACGCGCTCGGCGTGATGGCTTCGTCCGCGTCGTAACACAATGAAACATGAGGGGGGCTCTGATCCCTTGAAGGCGATCGAGTTCCCCCGACCCTGCGCGCGTCAGGGTGGACCGTACCCCGTTAGCAACAGTTCTGAAAACAAATGCGTCGCAAAGGTCAAATCGCATAGGCACTCGTGATCCTAAGTGGAATACTGTCCTTCATGGACTAGCCAATACGAGTGCCTCATGTCTGAAGTTGATCCCCCCATTCTCGTGTCCCGCCTCGGAGCCGATCTCACTCCGGCCTATTGCGAGTTGTCCGATACCCTGGATAGCCGCACCGAACTCGAGGCGATTCGCCGCACCATCCACCAATACCCCGAACTCGGATTTGAAGAGCACCGCACCGCCGAACTGGTGGCGCAGCGGCTCGAGCGTTGGGGCTATGCGGTGACGCGCGGGGTCGGCGGCACGGGCGTGGTCGGCACGCTGCGCAACGGCGACAGCGGGCGCAGCGTCGGCATCCGCGCCGACATGGACGCGCTGCCGATCCTGGAATCGACCGGCCTGCCGTACGCCAGCGTCCATTGCGGCAAGATGCACGCGTGCGGCCACGACGGCCATACCGCGATCCTGCTTGGCGCCGCGCGCCAGCTGGCGCGGACCCGCAATTTCGACGGCACCGTCAATCTGATCTTCCAGCCCGCCGAGGAAATCGGCGCCGGCGCCAGCGGCGCGCAGCGGATGCTCGCCGACGGGCTGTTCGAACGCTTTCCCTGCGATGCGATCTTCGGCCTGCACAACCATCCGGGCGTGCCGGTGGGCACCTTCATGTTCCGCGCCGGCCCGATGATGGCGGCCTGCGATACCGTAACGATTACGATTCGCGGCAAGGGCGGCCATGCCGCGCGGCCGCATCAGTCGATCGATCCGATCCTGGTCGCCGGCAGCCTGGTGATGGCGCTGCAGACCATCGTGTCGCGCAATGTGGATCCGAACGAGACCGCGGTGGTGACGATCGGCTCGCTGCATGCGGGCCATGCGCCCAACGTGATTCCGGAAAGCGCCAAGCTTGAACTGAGCGTCCGCTCGTTCAGTCCCGAGGTGCGTACCACGCTGGAAACGCGCATCCGCCAGCTGGTGAGCTCGCACGTCGAGGGCTATGGCGCCGCGGTCGACATCGACTACCGCCCCGGCTATCCGGTGGTGGTCAACAGCGAAGCGGAAACCGAATTCGCGCGCCAGGTCGCCGAGGAGCTGGTCGGCCCGGACAAGGTCGTGGGCCAGATCCCGCTGATCGCCGGCAGCGAGGACTTCGCCTATTTCCTGCAACAGCGTCCCGGTTGCTTCGTGCGCCTGGGCAACGGCGCGGGCCGTCCGCTGCTGCACAACCCCGCCTACGACTTCAACGACGACAACCTGACGGTGGGCGCGGCGTACTGGACCCGGCTGGTCGAACGCTACCTCGCTGCCTGACCGGCGTCTGCCTGCGGACGCCGACGGCGAACCCGCTCAGCGAAAGAACGCGCTGGGCGGCACGCCGAACTGCCGCCGGAACATCGCCGCGAACGCGCTCGGGCTCTGGTAGCCCAGTTCCAGTGCGACCTCGACGACCTTGACGCCGGCCGCCAGCCGCTCCAGCGCGGCGAGCAGCCGCGCCTGCTGACGCCACTGTCCGAAGGTCATGCCGGTCTCGCGCGCAAAGCGCCGCTGCACGGTCCTGCCATCGATGCCCAATCGCCGCGCCCAGTCGGCCAGCGTCATCGGCGTATCGGGCATTTCCAGAATCGCGGCACAGATACGCCGCAGCGCCGGGTCCGCGGGATGCGGAAGATGGAGCGGCAACGCCGGCAGCAGCACCACCTCGTCGAGCAGCAGCCGCATCACGCGGCCGTCGCGGGAATCGGCAACATAGGGCGGCACGATATCGATCGCCGCCAGGATCAATTCGCGCAGCAGCGGCGAGACCCCGAGCACGGTGCAACGCGTCGGCAAGCCGTCGGCCGCGTCCGGGCGAATATAGGCGGTCCGCATGCGCACGTGGCCCACCATGCGGATCCAGTGATCGGTGCCGCCGGGCACCCAGATCGCCCGCGTCGGCGGCACGATCCATTGGCCTTCGTCGGTACCCACCACCATCACGCCATGCACGGCATGCAGCAGCTGGGCATGCGGATGCCGGTGGCGGGTGGTCAGATGGCCAGGCTGATAGTCGGCGGCCATCGCGGCCACCGGCATCGGGCCGCGGTCGTACGCCATGTAGCGCGGGCGGGAGAGCAGGGCGCCGGGTGGGGAAGCAGCGTCGGCCATTGGGTCGATATCGCAAATGGGGCGAAGATGTGGCGTTTGGGGCGCGTTTCATGCGCCGGATAGGGCCATTATCTGTCCGTTTCGAGATGGTTGTAGTCTCAATCTCGCAGGACAGGCGCCAACACAAGGAATAGCATCACCCTTGTTCGCGCGCGTGCGGCCATGCTGCCGTGTTGCTCCCGCGTCTTCCCGACTGCGCCCGAACGCTCCCAGAACAAGTCCAAACAGAGACCTTGCCATGGCTTCGCGAATCGAATCCCTGTCTGCCGAACTGGGCAATGTGCCCGATGCCGC
>NZ_AMPR02000248.1:0-4081 GCF_000307735.3 Cupriavidus sp. HPC(L)
AGGTGCGTGCGCTGCCGCTGGCGGCGGCAGCGCCGGCCAGCGCGCCCGCCTCCGCAGTCGCGGCCCCCCCGGCGCGCGCCGCCGTCTCGCAGCGTTGAACGGAGAGCGCCCCGATGTCCCGCTTCTTTATCGAACGCCCGATCTTCGCCTGGGTCATCGCGCTGGTGATCATGCTGGCGGGCGCGCTGTCGATCGGCGCGCTGCCGGTCAGCCAGTATCCGGCCATCGCGCCGCCGACCATCGCGATCCAGGTCAACTACCCCGGCGCCTCGGCGCAGACGGTGCAGGACACCGTGGCGCAGGTCATCGAGCAGCAGCTCAATGGGCTGGACCGCCTGCGCTACATCTCCTCCGAGAGCAACGGCGACGGCAACATGACCATCACCGTCACGTTCGAGCAGGGCACCAATCCGGACATCGCGCAGGTGCAGGTCCAGAACAAGCTGCAGCTCGCCACGCCGCTGCTGCCGCAGGAGGTGCAGCAGCAGGGCATCCGCGTGACCAAGTCGGTGCGCAACTTCCTGATGATCGTCGGCGTGGTGTCGAGCGACGGCAGCATGACGCGCGAGGACCTGGCCAACTACATCGTGTCGAACATCCAGGACCCGCTGTCGCGCACGCCGGGCGTCGGCGACTTCCAGGTATTCGGCGCGCAGTACGCGATGCGGATCTGGCTCGATCCGGCGAGGTTGACCGCGTATCAGCTGACGCCGTCGGACGTCCGCGCCGCGATCCAGGCGCAGAACGTGCAGGTGGCCTCCGGCCAGCTGGGTGGGCTGCCGTCGGTCGCCGGCCAGCAGCTGAACGCGACGGTGGTGGGCAAGACGCGCCTGCAGACGCCCGAGCAGTTCCGCGAGATCCTGCTCAAGGTCAACGGCGACGGCTCGCAGGTCCGGCTCAAGGACGTGGCCGAGGTCGGCTTCGGCGGGCAGGACTACAACATCAATGCCCAGTACAACGGCCGGCCGGCCTCCGGCATCGCGATCCGGCTCGCCAGCGGGGCCAACGCGCTCGATACCGCCAAGGCCATCCGCGCGACGCTGGACGAGCTCGAGCCGTTCTTTCCGCCGGGCATGCAGGTGGTCTATCCGTACGACACCACGCCGGTGATCTCCGCGTCGATCGAAGGCGTCGTGCGCACGCTGCTCGAAGCCGTGGTGCTGGTGTTCCTGGTGATGTATCTGTTCCTGCAGAACGTGCGCGCCACGCTGATTCCGACCATTGCGGTGCCGGTGGTGCTGCTCGGCACCTTTGGCGTGCTGGCGGCGTTCGGCTATTCGATCAATACGCTGACGATGTTTGGCATGGTGCTGGCCATCGGACTGCTGGTCGACGATGCCATCGTGGTCGTGGAGAACGTCGAGCGGCTGATGGCCGAGGAAGGACTGCCGCCGAAGGAGGCGGCGCGCCGTTCGATGGGCCAGATCCAGGGCGCGCTGATCGGCATCGCGCTGGTGTTGTCCGCGGTGTTCCTGCCGATGGCGTTTTTCGGCGGCTCCACTGGGGTCATCTATCGGCAGTTCTCGATCACGATCGTGTCCGCGATGGTGCTGTCGGTGCTGGTCGCGCTGGTGCTGACGCCGGCGCTGTGCGCGACCATGCTGCGCCCGCTGCCGCAGCACGGTCATGAACATGGGCACGGCGCGGCGAAACGCGGCCTGCTGGGTTGGTTCAACCGCGGCTTCGAGGCGGCCACGCGCGGCTACGAACGCGGCGTGGTGGCGGTGCTCAAACGGCGCGGCCGCTACTTCGCCGTCTACCTGCTGATCCTGGCGCTGGCCGCATGGATGTTCACGCGGATTCCGACCTCGTTCCTGCCGGACGAGGACCAGGGCGTGCTGTTCGCCCAGGTGCAGACGCCGCCCGGCGCGTCGGCGCAGCGCACGCAGCAGGTGCTGGACCGGCTGCGCGAGTATCTGCTGCAGGAAGAGGGCGGCGTGGTGCAGTCGCTGTTTACCGTCAACGGCTTCAACTTCGCCGGCCGCGGCCAGAGCTCCGGCTTTGCCTTCGTGCTGCTCAAGCCGTGGCACGAACGCATCGGCGAGGCGACCAGCGTGTTCGATCTCGCCCGGCGCGCGCAGGCGCGGTTTAGCGGCATGCGCGATGCGATGGCCTTCGCCTTCGTGCCGCCGGCCGTGATGGAGCTCGGCAATGCGACCGGCTTCGACGTCTATCTGCAGGACCGTGCCGGTGTCGGGCGCGAGGTATTGATGCAGGCGCGCGACCGCTTTCTGCAGCTCGCGGCCCAACGTCCCGAATTGCAGCGGGTACGGATGAACGGCCTGAACGACGAGCCGCAATATCGGCTGGAGATCGACGACGAGAAGGCGCGCGCGCTCGGTGTGTCGCTGGCCGAGATCAACAGCACGGTGTCGATCGCCTGGGGCTCGAGCTATGTCAACGACTTCATCGACCAGGGCCGCGTCAAGCGCGTCTATCTGCAGGGCCGCCCCGATGCGCGAATGAATCCCGACGACCTCGCCAAATGGTTCGTGCGCAACGACCGCGGCGCGATGGTGCCCTTCACCGCGTTTGCCAGCGGCAGCTGGGGCCGTGGCTCGCCCAAGCTGCAGCGCTACAACGGCGTCGCGGCAATCCAGATCCTGGGCGAGCCGGCGCCGGGCCACAGCTCAGGCGAAGCGATGGCCGCGGTCGAGGCCATCATGGCGCAGATGCCGGCCGGCGTCGGCTATTCGTGGAGCGGGCTGTCGTACGAGGAGCGGCTGTCCGGCGCGCAGGCCCCGGCGCTGTATGCGCTGTCGCTGCTGGTGGTGTTCCTGTGCCTGGCCGCGCTGTACGAGAGCTGGACCATTCCGTTCTCGGTGATGCTGGTCGTGCCGCTGGGCATCGTCGGCGCGCTGGCGGCGACGCTGTTGCGCGGGCTGCCCAACGATGTGTTCTTCCAGGTCGGCCTGCTGACGACGATGGGGCTGTCGGCCAAGAACGCGATCCTGATCGTCGAATTCGCCAAGGCGCTGCACGATCAGGGCAAGGGCATCGTCGAGGCCGCGATCGAGGCAAGCCGGATGCGTTTGCGGCCCATCGTGATGACCTCGCTGGCCTTCGTGCTGGGCGTGGTGCCGCTGGCCACGTCGGTCGGCGCGGGCTCGGGCAGCCAGCATGCGATCGGCACCGGCGTGATCGGCGGGATGATCACCGCGACGGTGCTGGCAATCTTCTGGGTACCGCTGTTCTATGTCGCGGTGCATCGCTGGTTCGGCGGAAAGTACGCCCAGCGGACCAGCGAAGCGCCGGCAAAGACCGCGTGAAGAACCTTACCGGCCGGGTATTTGTTACTCACGGGTCCGGTGCCCGCGCGCGAGCCGATGCCGGCGGCACAGGCCTTGCTCCGGCCGCAGGCGCGTCCTGACGCGGTTTGCGGCCCCTGCTGCGCATGCGCCGCCGCCAATGGCAGGGTTCTTGCAGCTTGCCTGCAGGCATCGTGACGTATGGAGGACACCATGGCACAGCAACCGCAGGGTGGACAGCGCGGACAAGCCGGGCAAGGCGGCGACGCAAGACAGCAGAACGCCGCCGCGGACCCGGCGCAGCGTCCCGATCCCGAGGGCGCCAATACCGATGAAACCGTACAGGCAGAGGAGCGCGCCGCCGGAGGAGTCTCCGGCAGCGGCAATACGCTGGGCGACGGCATGACCGCCGGTGGCGCCGAGAACGTCGAGCAGCGCAAGGTCTTCAAGCAGGAGGACCAGCAGGATGACCAGGGCCAGCAGGGCAACAAGCAGCAGGGCCCGGTGAAGATCGCTGTCGCGGGAGACGAACACGGGGACGAGGACGCGACCAGCCAGTAGGACGCGATCGCATCGATCCCATCGACAGGGGCCACCACGTCCCGCGTCGGACGTCGGGCACCCACAGCAGAGGAGCATCCGATGAAAACCACATGGGTCCTGGTGGCCGACGAGGCCATCGCCCGTATTCTCGAAGGGCACAAGCCCGGCCAGGAACTGGCCTGCATCGATGAACTGACCGACGCCGGCGCGCATGCGGATGCCGCCGACCTGCGTCGCGACGCGTACGGACGCCGCGCGGGCGCGGGAGCGGGTCCCGGCGCGGGGCCAGC
>NZ_AMPR02000247.1:0-4129 GCF_000307735.3 Cupriavidus sp. HPC(L)
GGCCGATCTGGCTTTCGTACTGCAGCAGCGCCGCGCCGGTATGCGACTGGGCGCAGCGCTTGACGTCGTCCGGCGTGCCGGCGCAGACCAGCTGGCCGCCGGCGTCGCCCCCTTCGGGGCCCAGGTCGATCAGCCAGTCGGCCGCGCGGATCACGTCCAGGTTGTGCTCGATCACGATCAGCGAATGCCCGCTGTCCAGCAGCTTGCCGAAGGCGCGCATCAGCTTGGCGATGTCGTCGAAGTGCAGGCCAGTGGTCGGCTCGTCGAACATGAACAGCCGGCCCTCGCTGGCGTCCGGCGCGACGCGCTTGCGCGCCGCCTGCGCGGTCTCGGCAAGGAAACCGGCCAGCTTCAGGCGCTGCGCCTCGCCGCCCGACAGCGTCGGCACCGGCTGGCCCAGCTTCACGTATTCGAGGCCGACGTCGACGATCGGCTGCAGCACGCGCAGCACCTCGGCATCGGCGGCGAACAGCGCCACCGCCTCGCTGACGGTCAGCTCCAGCACGTCGGCGATGCCCAGCGCCCGGCCGCCGCGTTCGATCTTCACTTCCAGGATTTCGGCGCGATAGCGGCTGCCGTCGCAATCGGGGCAGCGCAGGTAGACGTCGGACAGGAACTGCATCTCGACGTGCTCGAAGCCCGAGCCGCCGCAGGTCGGGCAGCGTCCGTCGCCCGAGTTGAAGCTGAAGGTGCCGGCGGTATAGCCGCGCTGCTTGGCCAGCGGCGCCTTGGCGAACAGCTTGCGGATCTCGTCGAAGGCGCCGACATAGCTAGCCGGATTGGAGCGCGCGGTCTTGCCGATCGGCGACTGGTCGACGAACACGGCATCGCCGATCTGCTCGGCGCCGACCAGCGCGCGGTGCGCGCCGGGGGCTTCGGTGGCGCGGCCGAAATGGCGGGCCAGCGCGGGGTGCAGCACGTCCTGGATCAGCGTCGACTTGCCCGAGCCGGATACGCCGGTCACGCAGACCAGGCGCTGCAGCGGGATCGACACGGTGACGTCCTGCAGGTTGTGTTCGCTGGCGCCTTCGAGCACCAGCCGCGGCGTGGCCTCGTCGACCGGCCGGCGGACCCAGTCCGACGCATCGGCGACGCGGCGCTGGCCACCCAGGTATTGCCCGGTCAGCGTGCCGGCGTGGCGGATCTCGGCCGGCGTGCCGTCGTAGACGATCTCGCCGCCGCGCTCGCCCGGGCCCGGGCCCATGTCGATCAGGCGGTCCGCGGCCAGCATCACCGAGGGATCGTGCTCGACCACCACCAGCGTATTGCCGGCATCGCGCAGCCGCCGCATCGCCTCGACGATCCGGTTCAGGTCGCGCGGGTGGAGGCCGATGCTCGGCTCGTCGAGCACGAACAGCGTGTTGACCAGCGAGGTGCCGAGCGCGGTGGTCAGGTTGATCCGCTGCACCTCGCCGCCGGACAGCGTGCGGCTCTGGCGGTCCAGTGTCAGATAGCCGATGCCGACGTCGCACAGATACTTGAGCCGCGTGCGCACCTCGGTCAGCAGCAGCTTCAGCGCGTCGTCGAGCAGCACGCTGGGCAGCGTCAGCGTGTCGAAGAAACGGCGGATCCGTTCGATCGGCAGCAGCATCAGGTCGTGCACGGTCAGGCCGGGCAGGGCCTCCAGCTGCTCGCGTCGCCAGGCCACGCCGCGCGGCATCACGCGGCGGGCCGGGTCGAGCACCGCGTCCGCGTTCTCGCGCGAGCCCAGGCGCCACAGCATCGCCTCGGTCTTGAGGCGCGCGCCGCCGCAGGTGTCGCACAGCGTGTAGCTGCGGTACTTCGACAGCAGCACGCGGATATGCATCTTGTAGGCCTTCGACTCCAGGTAGTCGAAGAAGCGGCGCACGCCGTACCACTGGCTGTTCCACTTGCCGTTCCAGGCGGGGTCGCCGTCGATGACCCAGTCGCGCTGTTGCTGCGTCAGCTCGGCCCACGGCGTGTCGCGCGGAATGCCGGCGCGCGCGGCGTAGCGCATCAGGTCGTCCTGGCACTCCTTCCAGGCCGGTGTCTGCATCGGCTTGATCGCGCCCTGGCGCAGCGTCTTGCGGCCGTCGGGGATCACCAGGCCGAGATCGACGCCGATCACGCGGCCGAAGCCGCGGCAGGCCTCGCAGGCGCCGTAGGCGGAGTTGAACGAGAACAGCGCCGGCTGCGGATCGGCATAGCGCAGGTCGCTCTCGGGGCAGTGCAGGCCGGTGGAGAAGCGCCAGATGGTCGCTTCGGCGTCGCCGCCTTCCGCGGAGGCGGCGTCGCCCTCGGGCAGTACGTAGATGTTGACGCGCCCGGCGCCGCGCTTGAGCGATGATTCGATCGCCTCGACCACGCGGGCCTTGTCGGCACGCTGCAGGCGGAAGCGGTCGGCCACCACGTCGAGCATCTTGCGCGGGCCGGTCGGCGAGTTGACCACCCGCTGCGCCTGCACGCGGGTATAGCCGCTGACCGACAGCCATTGCGCGATCTCGTCCTCGCTCGCCGATTCCGGCAGTTCTACCGGGAAGGTGACCGCCAGGCGCGGGTCGCCGTCGCGGGTGCGCTCGAGCAGTTCGGCGTAGATCGTCTCGGGGGTGTCGTGGCGTACCGGCAGCGCCGTTTCGCGGTCGAACAGCTGGGCGGCGCGGGCGAACAGCAGCTTCAGGTGGTCGTTCAGCTCCGTCATGGTGCCGACCGTCGAGCGCGAGCTGCGCACCGGATTGGTCTGGTCGATCGCGATGGCCGGCGGCACGCCCTCGACGCGCTCGACCTGGGGCCGGTCCATCCGGTCGAGGAACTGGCGGGCGTAGGCGCTGAAGGTCTCGACATAGCGCCGCTGCCCCTCGGCATAGAGGGTATCGAAGACGAGGCTCGATTTGCCGGAGCCGGACGGACCCGTGACCACCGTCATTTCGCCGGTGCGCAGGTCCAGATCGACTTGCTTGAGATTGTGCTGACGCGCGCCGCGGATGCGGATGACGCCGGAAGACATGGGGAGGAATCCTTTCGATGGCCGCACCGCGCCCAGGGCCGGGGCGGTGGAAAGTCGGGCGTAAACTTTAGCAAAAGTCCCGCGGACGCGTCCGGATGCCACGCCGGCGCCGCCCGGCGGCCCGCCACGGGTCACCGGACGTGGTCCGCCGCACCGACTGCCGCCTGCCTCCGGCGCGCCCCTTTGCACAGATTCCGGGTGTTTTCAAGAAGACTCCGCTTGCCGCGCCCCATAGCATGGCCGCGCCGGCGGTGGGCGCGTCCGGTCGAGCGGCATACCGCTCCGCCTCCGGAACCCCGCAGGCAGCCCCGGCGGCCGCCGGCACCAGCCATCGGCGCCCACCCGCGGCCACCCACAGCGACCCGCCAGCCCACCGCCGCCCCTCACGCCGCCAGCCCGTCGCCTCGGCACCCGGCTGGCAACCGGTGCCGCGCCCCTCCGCGGCGCCCATCCCAAATGCCAGGAGAACACGCATGGTGCTACCAACCAGGAGTTTCATCGATGCCAAGCCTGCCGGTGCGCCGGGCGGCGCATCGACCGTGGAAGAGACGGCGGTCGCCGACCTGCACGCGGCCATCGCGCGTGGCGACGCGGCGGCGATCGACAAGCTGGCGGCCGCGCAACCGACGCTGCTGCGGCTGCCGGACCGCGATGGCAACAGCGCGCTGCACCTGGCGATGCTCGCCGGCGGCGAGCTGAAGACCGTCGAAGCGCTGCTGCGGCACGGCGCCGATCCGGCGCTGACCAACGCCAACGGCGATACCGCGCTGCATCTGGCGTTTCAGCTCCGGCCGTCGGCGCCGCAACTGGTGCGCACGTTGCTGCGCCAGCTGGAGGAGCAGGGCGCCCACGCCGCGAAGCTGGCGCTGTCAGCGCGCAATGCCGATCGTCGGCCGCCGGTGGCACTGGCACCGCTGGCGGACGGCGATGCGATGGCAGGCGACGCGGCACTGTCGGCGACCATCGGCGAACTCGTGGCGGACTATCTCGGCTGGCTCGCAAGCAGCGGCACCGACGGACTGGCGCACGCCGCCGGCAGCGGCGACATCGCGCAACTGACGCCGTGGCTGGCGCGGGCCGAATCGTTGTCGCTGCCGCTGTCGCCGCGGGGCCACGGGGCATTGGCCATCGCCGCGGGGCGCGGCCAGCTGGCGGCGATGCGCG
>NZ_AMPR02000246.1:0-29654 GCF_000307735.3 Cupriavidus sp. HPC(L)
GTCGGCGCTGTTTCCCGAGCAGACGGCGCGCGCCTTCGAGCGCGCGTGGTTCGGCGTGCCGGAAGCGAATATCGATGCCGCCGGCCAGGCCTTCCTTGCCGGCGCGCGCGCCGACTGGGCGCTGGTGACCGGCGGCGGCGCGACGCGCCGCGTGCGCATCTACCGCTGGCATGGCGAAGGTCCGGCGGTGCTCCTGGCGCATGGCTGGGGCGGCAACGCCGCGCACTGGCAGACGCTGGTGCCCGCGCTGCTTGCCGCCGGTCACCGCGTGGTCGCCTTCGACGCGCTGTCGCATGGCGCCTCCGATGCCGGTGCACTAGGGCCGGGCCAAAGCTCGCTGATCGAGATGTCCCGTGCACTGCTGGCGGCCGCGTGGCACGCCGGGCCGATCCAGGCGGTGGTGGCGCACTCGCTGGGCTCCGCCGCGGCGGCACTGGCGCTGCGGGAAGGATTGCCCGCCGGCGCCGCGGTGCTGATCGGCGCGCCGGCCGACATGCGCCATGCCTCGGCCACGCTGGCCTGGCAGTTGGGCGTGGCGCCAGCGGTGCTGGCACGCGTCCAGCGCAACAGCGAACAGTGGCTCGGCATGCCGTGGGGAGACTTCAACGTGCCCGACATCGGCCGCTGCCGGCCGGTGCCGCCGACGCTGGTCGTCCACGATCGCCACGACAAGGAGGTGCGCTGGGAGGATGGCGCGGCAATAGCCGGCGCGTGGCCCGGCGCGACGCTGCTGACCACCGAGGGCCTGGGCCATCGGCGCATCCTGCGCGATGCCGGCGTGATCGAGCAGGTGGTGACATTCCTCGCGCAGCGCCTGTCGTCGCGCGGCACGCGCACGCCCATGGTAGCGCCGCTGCATACCGAGCGGACGCTGCACGCGCCGTTGCGGGCCGGCGATCTCGGGCTGGTTCGATAATTCGGCGCGTCAGCGGCCTATCCCGCCCGCGCCAGGATCTGTCCGCCCCCATAGCTGGACTGCACCGGCGGCGTGCCGCCCAGCGTCACCCGAATCGCGCAGTACTTGAACTCGGGGATCTTGCCGAACGGATCGAGCGCGGAATTGGTCAGCTTGTTGATCGCCGCCTCGTAGTAGCAGAACGGCACGAACACCGCGCCGCGCGGCGTGCCCTCGTCGGCGCGCGCGTACAGCGCGACCTCGCCGCGGCGTGACGCCAGCGTGATGATGTCGCCCGGCTTGCCGCCCCACTGCGCCAGGTCCAGCGGATGGACCAGCGCGGTCGGATCCGGCTCGAGCGCATCGAGCACCCCTGCCCTTCGCGTCATGCTGCCGGTATGCCAGTGTTCGAGCTGGCGTCCGGTGATCAGCACGAACGGATAGTCGTGGTCCGGCCGTTCCGCCGCCGGCACGATATCGGCCGGCACGAAGCGGGCGCGCCCGCTTGGCGTCGGGAAGCTGTCGGTAAAGATCACCGGCTCGCCGGCATCGCCTTCGGCGCGGCACGGGTAGGTCACCGCGTGCTCACGCTGCAGCCGCTCCCAGCTGATTCCCGCGATGCTCGGCATGGCCAGCCGCATTTCGTCGAACACGTCGGCCACGCCGTCGTAGCGCCAGTCCAGGCCGAGCTGCGCGGCCATCTGCTGGATGATCCAAAGATCCTGGCGCGCCTGTCCCGGCGGATCGATCGCCTGCCGGCCCAGCTGCACGATGCGGTCGGTATTGGTGAAGGTGCCGGTCTTCTCGGGGAAGGCCGAGGCCGGCAGCACCACGTCGGCGAGGTAGGCGGTCTCGGTCAGGAAGATGTCCTGCACCACCAGATGATCGAGCGCGGCCAGCGCCTCGCGCGCATGCTGCGCGTCGGGGTCCGACATCGCCGGGTTCTCGCCCATGATGTACATGCCGCGGACCTCGCCGCGCTCGATCGCCTGCATCACCTCGACCACCGTCAAACCCGGCTGGCGATCGAGCGGCGTACCCCACAGCGCCTCGAAGCGCGCGGCGGCGTCGGCATCGTCGACGCGGCGGTAGTCCGGATACATCATCGGGATCAGCCCGGCGTCCGAGGCGCCCTGCACATTGTTCTGGCCGCGCAGCGGATGCAGGCCGGTGCCGGGCCGGCCGATCTGGCCGGTCATCAGCGCCAGCGCGATCAGGCAGCGCGCGTTGTCGGTGCCGTGCACGTGCTGCGACACGCCCATGCCCCACAGGATCATCGCGCTGCCGGCGGTCGCGTAGAGCCGCGCGACATGGCGGATCGTCTCCGCGTCGATGCCGCAGATCGGCGCCATCGCCTCGGGGCTGTAGGCGGCGACATTGCGTTCGAGCTCGTCGTAGCCGATCGTGCGGCTGTCGATGAAGTCGCGATCGACCAGCCCCTCGGTGACGATCACATGCATCATCGCGTTGAGCAGCGCGACGTCGGTATCCGGCTGGAACTGCAGGAAGCGATAGGCGAAGCGCGCCAGGTCCGAGCGGCGCGGATCGGCGACGATCAGCTTGGTGCCGTTGCGCACCGCGTTCTTGATCCAGCTCGCCGCGACCGGATGATTGACGGTCGGGTTGGCGCCGATCAGGATCACCACCTCGGCCTTGCCGACGTCGATCACCGGGTTGGACACCGCCCCCGAGCCGATCCCTTCCAGCAGCGCCGCCACCGACGACGCATGGCACAGCCGCGTGCAATGGTCGACGTTATTGCTGCCGAAGCCGGTCCGCACCAGCTTCTGGAACAGATAGGCCTCCTCGTTGCTGCCCTTGGCCGAGCCGAAGCCGGCCAGCGCGCGCTTGCCGTGGGTATCGCGAATGCGCGCGAGGCCGCCGCCGGCCAGCGCCAGCGCCTCTTCCCACGTCGCCTCGCGGAACACCTCCATCACGCGCTCGGGATCCATCACCGCATCGCCGCGCTTGGGCACGCCCTCGCGGCGCACCAGCGGCACCGTCAGCCGATGCGGATGCGCGGCATAGTCGAAGCCGTAGCGGCCCTTGACGCAGAGCCGCGCGTGATTGGCCGGACCATCGCGCCCCTCGACGTACTGGATGCGGTTGTCCTTGACGTGATAGGTCAGCTGGCAGCCGACACCGCAGTACGGGCAGACCGATTGCACCTGCTTGTCCGGCACCGCCAGCGCGGCGGCGCGCGCCGGCATCAGCGCGCCGGTCGGGCAGGCCTGCACGCATTCCCCGCAGGCCACGCAGGTCGACGCGCCCATCGGGTCGTCCATGTCGAACACGATCTTCGCGTCGGCGCCGCGCAG
Organism: Cupriavidus sp. HPC(L); assembly: GCF_000307735.3. Classification (NCBI taxonomy): domain Bacteria; kingdom Pseudomonadati; phylum Pseudomonadota; class Betaproteobacteria; order Burkholderiales; family Burkholderiaceae; genus Cupriavidus; species Cupriavidus sp. HPC(L). The sequence goes on from NZ_AMPR02000246.1 coordinate 3,214, forward strand.
CGCGATGCCGATCACGTCGTTGGCCTGCTCGTCGCGGCAGGCGCGCAGGCAGCGCGTGCACTGGATGCAGGCGTCGAGGTTGACCGCGATGGCCGGATGCGACAGATCGGGCGCCACGGGCGCGCGCGGCGCAAAGCGCGGCTTGCCGATCTCGAGCCGGGCAGACCAGCGGTCCAGCTCGCTGTCGCGCGTGTACGCGGTCTCGGGCATGTCCGATTGCAGCAGCTCGAGCACCATGCCCTGCGCCTTGCGCGCGCGCGGCGAATCGGTCTGCACCTTCATGCCGTTGGCCGGCTGCCGGCAGCACGACGGCGCCAGCACGCGCTCGCCGTCGATCTCGACCATGCAGGCGCGGCAGTTGCCGGCCGGCTCGAGGCCGTCCTTGTAGCACAGGTGCGGGATCTCGACGCCCTCGCGCTTCGCCACCTGCAGCAGCGTTTCTCCGGGCGCGGCCACCACCTCGCGGCCGTTCAGCTGGAAGGCGACCGAGGCCGGATCGGAGGCCTGGACGAGGGCGCGCTCGGCGCGGGTCAATGCATTCATGGCGGTCTCGTGGTTCTGTCGTGCGGCGTCTTTCAGCGTCTTTCGGCGTCTTTCGGTGTCTTTCCGCTTTGCGGGGCTCAGGCCAGCTCGTGCGGGAAATAGCGGATCACGCAGTCGATCGGATTGGGCGCGGCCTGGCCCAGGCCGCAGATCGACGCATCGCGCATCACCGCGGACAGGTCGGCCAGCGCCTCGCGGTCCCACTGAGGCTGCGCGATCAGCTGCACGGCCTTGGCCGTGCCGACGCGGCAGGGCGTGCATTGGCCGCAGGACTCGTGCGCGAAGAAGTGCATCAGGTTGCGCGCCACGTCGACGGCGCGGTCATGGTCCGACAGCACCACCACCGCCGCCGAGCCGATGAAGCAGCCATGCGGCTGCAGCGTGTCGAAGTCCAGCGGGATATCGCCCATCGACGCGGGCAGGATGCCGCCCGACGCGCCGCCCGGCAGATAGCCGTAGAAACGATGGCCATCGAGCATGCCGCCGCAGTACTCGCCGATCAGCTCCGTGATCGTGATGCCGGCCGGTGCCAGATGCACGCCCGGCTTGTTGACGCGGCCCGACACCGAGAACGAGCGCAGTCCCTTGCGTCCATGCCGGCCCTGCCCCGCGAACCAATCCGCGCCGCGCTCCAGGATGTCGCGCACCCAGTACAGCGTCTCGAAGTTGTGCTCCAGCGTCGGCCGGCCGAACAGGCCGACCTGCGCCACATAGGGCGGCCGCAGCCGCGGCCAGCCGCGCTTGCCTTCGATCGATTCGATCATCGCGGACTCTTCGCCGCAGATATAGGCGCCGGCGCCGCGCCGCAATTCGATCGGCGGCAGAGCGGCGCACGGCGGGTCCTCGCGCAGCCGCCGCAGTTCCTCGGTCAGCAGCGCGCGGCAGCCGGCATACTCGTCGCGCAGGTAGATATAGATCGCATCGATCTGCACGACCTGCGCGGCGATCAGCATGCCTTCGAGGAAGCGATGCGGATCGCGTTCCAGATAGAAGCGGTCCTTGAAGGTGCCCGGCTCACCTTCGTCGATATTGACGGCCATCATTCGCGGTCCCGCCTCGGCCCGCACGATGCGCCATTTGCGGCCGGCCGGAAAACCGGCGCCGCCCAGCCCGCGCAGTCCCGCGTGCTCCATCGTCGCGATCGCATCGTCGGCGGACAGCGCGCCTTCGGCCACCGCACGCAGCGTCCGGTAACCGCCCTGCTCACGATAGGCCAGGTAGTCGACGTACGGCTCTGGCTCGTGGCGCACCGCCCCCGCGGCGACACGTTCGGCGATCGCCTCGGCGCTCGCCACATCGACCGGATTCTGTCCGACCAGCGCCGCCGGCGCCCGCTCGCAGCGGCCGATGCAAGGGGCGGCGACCACGCGCACGTCGGTGCCGAGCAGCGCCGGCAATCTGTCGAGCAGCGACTGCGCGCCGGCCATCTCGCAGGCGATGCCCTCGCAGACGCGCACGGTCAGCGCGGGCGGCGGCGCGATCGCGCCGTCGGCATCCTCGCGCACGACGTCGAAGTGGTGATAGAAGGTCGCGACCTCGTAGACCTCGGCCTGCGACATCTTCATCTCGGCCGCCAGCGCGGCCAGATGCGGCGCGGCCAGTTGTCCATAGCGGTCGTTGATCGCATGCAGATGTTCGATCAGCAGATCGCGCCGGCGCGGCGCTTCGCCGAGCAAGGCGCGGACTTCGGCGAGCGCGGCGGGGTCGACCTGCCGCCCCTTCGGTTGGCGGCGCTTGCGCTGGCGGCCGATGCTCTCGACCGGAATGGGGATTACGACATGGTTCATGGCCATCTCTGTTCGTTGTCGTGGATGCCTGGAGAGCGCCGCGGGGGGACGCCGCCGGTCGATGATAGCGCCATCGGCCGTGCCAACTTGCAGACGACGCTCCCGCTTCTCCGCCGGCACTGCCCTGGGTCACTGCCTCGCGTCAAATCGACTCGCGGACGTTTCACGGTCTCCATGCATCCAGTCGCCAGATGCGTCGTCAACGTCCGCTAGTGTTATACGGTATGTGATATATCAAAATGGTCAAGGCGTTTTCGCTTGTCCATCCATGGCTGTCGACTCAAGAGACGGCGGACTGCCGCGCAATGACGCCCTGCGGCGGAGAGGAAGAGAGGGGAAAAGAGAGAAAAGGAGGGGGGAACGACGAGGGAACGCGCGACTGCGAAGCCGCTGGCCACGGGCGGGTTCGTCCGTCGCTATGGCCGCGAGAGACGACCGGGGCATGGCCAGCGAACTTGCGATCAGGCATGAGTCAGCACGAACTGGCCGGCGGCCTTGTGCGAGTCCTCGGTGGCGTCCTCCTCGCGGGGCGCGCTACCGAATCCGGCCAGGCGGCCATGCGCCTGGGCGCGAAGCAGCGCCGGGGCGGGCAGAGAGGTCGCGAGCAGCACGGTGGCGGACACGCCGAGAGAGAACAGGCCAAGCGACAGCAGGGTCAACAGGGTGGTTTGCATCAGGACACTCCGATAAGACATCAATCAAGGAATGCCCAGTATATGGTGCAACGCACCAGAAGTAAATATTCTGTATGTGATATATCAATAAACGCCCTGTTCTGTCGTTCCCGCGCCACAGGCCCCAACTTAGCCGGTCTTCAACGCCACATCCGGGCCCTCCTGCTCGGTAATCACGCGCCAGATGGCCGCGGCGTTCGGCTTCAGCGACCGTCCCTTGCGGCGCACCAGCACGACCTGCATGGCGGCATGCGGCCGCAGCGGCAGCAGCACCACGCCGGGCGGAACGCCGGCCGCGCGGGCGCGCGACGGCACCACGCCCAATCCCTGCCGCCGCGCCACCATGCCGAGCACCGCGCAGAAATGGCCCAGGGGCCGATAGACCCGCGGGCGCACGTGGTAGGCGGCCATGGCGCGCTCGATCGCCCCCAGCATGCCCGACTGGCGATCCAGCCCGAACAGCTGCGCATCGTTCAGATCGCCCCAACCCAGCGCCTCGCGCGATGCCAGCGGATGGCCGGTCGGCAGCACCGCATGGAAGGTCTCCTCGTACAGCGGGTCGAACTGCAGCTCGGCGCAAGGCTCCGGATCGCTGACCACCGCGAAATCGACCTCGCCGCCGCGCACCGCATGCAGCGCCGCCTCGGGGCCGACATCGCGCAGCACGATATCGATGTCCGGCCACGCGCTCTGGCAGGCCTGCAGCCAGGCGGGCGCCAGCATCGACGACAGCATCGGCGCCACGGCCAGCTGCACGCGCCCATGCGCGGGCCGCGCGCTCGAGTGCGTCTCGTGCAAGGTCTGTTCGACCTCGTCGATCAGATGGCAGATGCGTTCGGACAGCAGCGTGCCGGCCTCGGTCAGCTCGACCTGGCGCGTGGTGCGGTCGAACAGGCGCAGGTCGATCTCCTCCTCCAGCTCGCGCACGCTGCGGCTGACGGCCGATTGCGTCAGTCCCAGTTCGGCGGCGGCACGGGTGAAACTGCGATGCCGCGCGACGGCGGCGAAGGCCTTCAACTGCGGAAGCGAGACATTCATCGTGGTCTCCTCTGGCACCGCCTGCCTCGTGGGCGCGCGGCCGCTGCCGGTGCCGCCAGCGTGGGACTGACGGGGCAGCGCTGTGCTTTCTTATGTCGCCATGGTCGTCCGGCAGGGCTGCGCGGACGCCGACGGGTCCTTCGATGCTAGTGCAAACGACTATCCACGACGCCTTAACTTTTTTATTAAGATCATTGACGACCGTCTATGGATCGGCGGCGCTGTCGCAATGCACGAAGCGTGCACCGCAGCGAAACGATCCCGATCACGCGCCGCAGCAAGCGCCGCGTCGACCGAAGAGGCCGCCATGAAAAACGCCACGCTGCGCCAGCTCAAGGTCTTCGAAACGGTGGCCCGTCACCTGAGCTTTTCGCGCGCGGCCGAGGAGCTGCACCTGACCCAGCCCGCGGTGTCGACGCAGGTGCGGCAGCTGGAGAACCATGTCGGCCTGCCGCTGTTCGAGCAGCTCGGCAAGAAGATCTACCTGACCCCCGCCGGCACCGAGATGCTGCACTACAGCCGCAGCATCATCCAGCAGTTCCGCGAGGCCGAGGATGCGATGGCGCAGTTGAGCGGCATCGCGGGAGGCCGGCTCAATATCGCGGTGATCAGCGCCGGCGACTACTTCTTCCCGCGCGTGATTGCCGAATTCATGCGGCGACACCCCGGCGTCACGCTGAACCTGGCGGTGCACAACCGCGAGGAACTGCTGCACCAGCTGGCCGGCAACCTGACCGACCTCGCCGTGATGGTGCGCCCGCCGGCGGGGATGGATACCGTCAACGAATCGTTCGCGCCTCACCCCTACGTGATCGTCGCCGCGCCGGACCATCCGCTGGTCGGCAAGCGCAACGTGCCGCTGTCCGCGCTGGCCGACGAGGCCTTCATCTGCCGCGAGAAGGGTTCGGACACCTGGAACTCGATGCAGGAAGGGTTCGCGGCGCGGCTGCAGAACCTGCGCATCACGATGGAGATCAAGAGCACCGAGACGATCAAGCAGGCCGTGATCGCCAATATGGGCATCGCCTTCCTGTCCGCCCACACGGTGGCACTGGAACTGCGTACCGGCCATCTGGCGGTGCTCGACGTCGAAGGGTTCCCGGTGATGCTGAACTGGTACGTGGTCCATCGCAAGAACAAGCGGCTGCCGCCGGTCGCGCTGGCGTTCAAGCATTTCCTGCTCAGCGAAGGCGCGGCGCAGATCGATCGGATCACCGCGGTCGCCGGACTGATCCGCGGCAAGGGCGCGGCAGCGGCCCGCGGCTGACCCTACCTTCGGCTGGCCCATCCATAAACGATGGCTTATGGTTTTGCCGATCAACTTCAATTGTTGTTAATCGTTCGCGCCCCCTATGCTGCCTGCATGTCCCACCGCACCGGCACAAGGAGAGCGACATGGAACAAGCGCAGATCGAACGGCAGAACGACGTCACCACCACGGCCGCGGACCCCCAGATTCCGGTACAGGCGCAGCTCGCCGCCTACAACTCGGCCTTCGTCGAACTGGAGCTGCCCTTTCATTGGGACGAGGCGATGTACCGCTGGCTGTGCGGCGTGGTCGATTGCGAGCGCACGCAGATCGCGCACTACATCGAGACCTATCACGCGCATCTGCTGACCGCCTACGACGCGCCGTTCCTGAGCCAGCTGATCCTGGAGAAGAAGAACGGGTATCTGGACGCGATGGGCCGGCGCGTCAGCTGAATCGCCGCTTCGCGAACTACCACCTCGTTCCCGCGCACGCAGAACCCAGCGTCGTTGAATGAAAGCCACTGGGTCCCCGCCTGCGCGGGGACGACGTGCTTGTATCGAACGACTTCGACGGTCGACTTCGACGAACGACTTCGACGAATGACTTCGACGAATGACTTCGACGAACGACTTCGATCGAACGACTTCGAGGAACTACTTCGCTTCGGAAGAGCGCGCGCCGCGCACACCGCTGCGCGCGCCGATCGCGATCCCCGCTGCCGCGACCGCGGCCAGCGCCAATCCCGCCAGCACCACCATCGGACCATTGCCGCCGGACAGCCAGGCGGCAGAGATGGCCAGCACGATGCCGCCGAGGCAACCCGCGTGCAGCGCGGCTGCACCGGCGTGACGGTAGCCGGCCAGGCCGGCCACCATCGACGCGCAGGCGAGCAGATAAGCCAGTTCTTGAGGGTCCGTCATGGCGGGCCTCCATCGCGACCATCGGGAACAAGGCCGGCGGCGCGTCGCCGCGCGGGCTAGCCGCCGACCGGATTGACCAGCGCGCCGATGCCTTCGATGCGCACCTCGACGACCGCGCCGGCCTTCATCGATCCCACGCCGAGCGAGGTGCCGCAGGCGATCACGTCGCCCGGCATCAGCGTCATGTCGCGCGACAGGCGGCTGACGATCTGCTCGGGCGTGAAGATCATGTCCGACAGCGGATAACGCTGGCGCTCGGCGCCGTCGAGCCGCGTGACCACGCTGGCGTCGCGCCAGTCGAAGCCCGTGACGATGGCGGGCCCCAGGCAGCCGAAGGTATCGAAGCCCTTGGCGCGGCACCATTGCGCGAAATTCGGATCCTCGGCGATCAGGTCGGCCGCGGTGACATCATTGACGACCGTATAGCCGAAGATATGCGAGGCGGCATCGGCGACCGGCACATCGCGGCAGACCCGTCCGATCACGATGCCGAGCTCGCCCTCGAACACGATCTTGCCGGCATAGCCGACCGGCCGCGCGATGGTGTCGCCGGGGCCGGCCAACGAGGTGCCAGGCTTGATCAGGAACAGCGGATGCTCCGGCTCGGGCTTGCCCAGCTTCTGCGCCAGCGCGCGGAAGTTGTTCCACAGCGCGACGATCTTGGACGGCTCGCATGGCGCGAGCAGGCTCACCTCGTTGCGCGGGAATGAAACGCCGGTGGGGTTCGGCGACGCATAGCCGGGGCCGTCGTATTCGAACACCCGCTCGCCATCGAGCCGGCCCATCCGTGACCGGCCATCGCCGGCGTCGAAGCGAATCCAGGTTTGCATGGGGGTCTCCTGTGGCGGGTGGTTTTTTATGGGCGGTGTCGGGGCGCTGCCCTCTCCCCCGCCCCTCTCCGGCGCGCGGGAGAGGGAAGAGAACCGAGGGAATCGACAAATGCCATCAGCTCTCGCCCGGCGCTCCCCCCTCTCCCGCAGGTCGGAGAGGGGAGAGAATCGAGGGAATCGACAAATGCCATCAGCCCTCGCCCGGCGCTCCCTCTCTCCCGCAGGTCGGAGAGGGGAGAAAAACGGGGGGATCGGGAAATGCCATCAGCTCTCGCCTGACGCTCTCCCCTCTCCCGCCATTGCGGGAGAGGGGCCGGGGGAGAGGGCAAGCGGCGCCTCCCAACGCCGCCGCTCTCCCCCTTCGCCGCAGAGTCAGATCTTGCCCGCGCCGCGCGCCCACTTGTACTTCGCGCCGAGCACCGCGACCGGGATCTCGGTCGAGTACGCGTAGGCCGGCACGCCATGCTGGTACAGGTATTCGGCGGCTTCCTCGACCTGCACGTCGCCGGCCAGCGAGGCGACGATCGGCTTTTCGATGCCCTTGGCCGCCATCTCCTCCTTGACCTCGACCACCAGCTTGGCGAACACCATCGGCGGCGTGATGATCGTGTGCCAGTAGCCCAGGATGATCGCGTGGATGCGTGGATCCTCCAGCCCCAGCTTGATCGTGTTGCGATAGGTGGTCGGGGGCTCGCCACCGGTGATGTCGACCGGATTGCCGGCCGCGCCGAACGGCGGGATGAACTTGCGGAAGGCCGCGTCCAGGTCCTCCGGCATCGTCATCAGCGACAGCCCGTTGTCGACGCAGGCATCGGACAGCAGCACGCCCGAGCCACCGGCGCCGGTGATGATCACCACGTTCTCGCCCTTCGGCGTCGGCAGCTTCGGAATGCCGCGCGCGAACTCGAGCAGGTCGCGCAGCGAGCGGGCGCGGATCACGCCGCATTGCTTGAAGACGTCCTCGTAGATGCGGTCGTCGCCGGCCAGCGCGCCGGTGTGCGAGCTCGCCGCGCGCGCGCCCAGGCTGGTGCGGCCGGCCTTGAGCACCACCACCGGCTTGACCTTCGACACGCGGCGTGCCGCCTCGGCAAACGCTCGTCCGTCCTTCAGGTCCTCGCAATGCTGCGCGATGATCTCGGTCTCGTCATCCTGCTCGAAGAAGGTCAGCAGATCGTCTTCGTCGATGTCGGACTTGTTGCCCAGGCCCACGATGGCGGACACGCCCATCCTGGCCGAGCGCGAGAAGCCGATGATGGCCATGCCGATGCCGCCCGATTGCGAGGACAGCGCGGCCTTGCCCTTGACGTCATAAGGCGTGCAAAACGTCGCGCACAGGTTCTTCGGCGTGTAGTAGAAGCCGTAGATGTTCGGCCCCATCAACCGGATGTTGTGCTTGCGCGCGATCGCGACGATCTCCTCCTGCCCTTCGACATTGCCGGTCTCGGCAAAGCCGGACGGAATCAGCACGGCGCCGGGAATGCCCTTGCGGCCGACCTCCTCCAGCGCCTGCGCCACCAGCTTGGCAGGGATCGCGAACACCGCCACGTCGATCTCGCCGGGTACGTCGAGCACGCTCTTGTACGCGGTCATGCCCATGATCTCTTCGGCCTTCGGGTGGATCGGATAGATCTTGCCCTGGTAGCCGCCGTTGATCAGGTTCTTCATCACCGAGTTGCCGATCTTGCCATCCTCGGACGAGGCGCCGATCACCGCGACGGTGTCCGGACGCATGATGCGGTTCATCTGCGCGACGATCTGCTCCTGCGTCGGGCGATAGCGCTGCGGCTGCGGCGCGTGGTCCAGCACGATGCGCACGTCGGCCGCGATCGCGCCGCTCGGGCTCGCGAACACCGGGTTCAGGTCCAGCTCGGCGATCTCGGGGAAGTCGGTCACCAGCTGCGACACGCGCTGGATCATGCTGGCCAGCGCCGCGCGATCGACGGGTTCGGCGCCGCGCACGCCCTTGAGCACCTGGGCGGCCGCAATGCCGTCGAGCATGCCGAGCGCGTCCTGCTCGCTCGCCGGCGCCATGCGGAACGTGATGTCCTTGAGCACCTCGACCAGCACGCCGCCGAGGCCGAACGCCACCAGCTTGCCGAACGACGGATCGGTGACCGCGCCGATGATCACCTCCTGCCCGCCGCCGATCATCTTCTGCACCTGCACGCCGACGATGTCCGCCTTGGCGTTGTAGCGCTTCGCATTATCGAGAATGGTGCGGTAGCCCTCCTCGACTTTCTGCTGGCTGTCCAGGCCGACCAGCACGCCGCCGGCCTCGGTCTTGTGCAGGATGTCGGGCGACACGATCTTCATCACCACCGGAAAGCCGATGCGGCCGGCGAGCTCGACCGCCTCGGCCGGCGACGTCGCCAGGCCTTCGCCCGGCACGGCAATGCCATAGGCATCGCAGACCAGCTTGCCTTCGGGCGCGGTCAGCGCGGTGCGTCCCTGTTCCTTGGCGGTGGCGAGAATATTGCGCACCGCGTCCTTGTCATACGCCATGTCAGACCTCCATTGGGTCATGGTTGCAGCGGAGTTTGCGAACGAAGGGCGGCGCCGGGCCGCCCAGGGCAAGGCGGCGTCAGACCGCGCCGGCCGCGCGCAGCGCCTCGATCTGCGCGGGCGTGCGGCCCAGCCATTCGAGGATCTCGGTGGTGTGCTCGCCCAGCAGCGGCGAGCGATCGACCTGGACCGGCGATTCCGACAGGTTGATCGGACAGCCCAGCTGCACATAGCGGCCGCGCTGCGGATGATCGACCTCGACCAGATAGCCGCGCTCGTACAGCGAGCGGTCCTCGATCAGATCCTTCATCGACAGGATCGGGCCGCACGGCACGTCGACCTCGTTGAGCGCTTCCATGACCTCGAACTTGGTGCGCGTGCGCGTCCATTTCTCGATAATCGAGAAGCATTCGGGCAGGCATTTGAGGCGCGCCTCCGGCGTGGCGAACTGCGGATGCGCGATCAGGTCCTCGCGCCCGCACAGCCGCATCAGCGGTTCCCAACCCTGCGGTTGCACGATCACGTAGACGTAGTCGTTGGCCCCGCCCGGCGCGCAGCGCAGCGCCGCGCCCGGCTGCCCGCCGCCCGACGCATTGCCGGCGCGCGGCACGTAGTCGCCGAATTCCTTGTTCGGATATTCGCGCAGCGCACCGGCCGACAGGCGCTGCTGGTCGCGCAGCTTGACGCGGCACAGGTTCAGCACCGCGTCCTGCATCGCGACCTCGACGCGCTGGCCCTTGCCGGTATGCTCGCGCTGCAGCAGGGCGGCCAGGATGCCGATCACGCAATGCACGCCGGTGCCCGAATCGCCGATCTGCGCGCCGGTCACGGTCGGCGGCCCTTCCTCGAAGCCGGTGGTCGAGGCGGAGCCGCCCATGCACTGCGCGACGTTCTCGTACGCCTTGCAGTCGGCGTACGGCCCGGGGCCGAAGCCCTTGATCGACGCGTAGATCAGCCGCGGGTTGAGCGCGCGCAGCCGGTCCCAGTCGAAGCCCGCGCGGTCGAGCACCCCGGGGCCGAAGTTCTCGACCAGCACGTCGCAGCGCTCGACCAGGTCCTCCAGCAGCGCCTTGCCTTCCGGCGTCTTCATGTTCAGCGTCAGGCTGCGCTTGTTGGAGTTCAGCATCGTGAAATAGAGGCTGTCGGCGTTCGGCACATCGCGCAGCTGGCTGCGCGTGATGTCGCCCCGGCCGGGCAGCTCGACCTTGATCACGTCCGCCCCCAGCCACGCCATCAGCTGCGTGGCCGACGGCCCCGCCTGCACGTGCGTCATGTCCAGGATGCGTACTCCTTCCAATGCCTTGCTCATGGCGTCGTCTCCTCGCCTCTATGGTGTGATCGTTCGTTGCACTGGAGCCAGGGCCGCGGCCGGGCCGGCGAGGGCGTGCGCCGCCCGCCGGATGCGGGGGCCTGGCGCAGATCCCCGCATCCGGTGTCGCACGCCGCGATCGCGCTGTCGGCCGGGGCCGGCAGCCGGCTACTTGTACATGGTCTGGTTCTTGGTGCCCGGGGCGTATTCGCGCGGATCGACCCAGATATTGATCACCGCGGACTTGCCGGTGCGGGCGATCGACTCGCGGCCGCGCTGCAGCGCGCCGGCGATCTGGGCCGGGTCACGCACCTCCTCGCCATAGCCGCCCAGCATCTGCGCGAACTGGCTGAACGGCACGTCCGACAGCAGGTTGCCGACGTTGCCGCGCGACTCGCCGTACTTGGCCAGCTGGCCGTAGCGGATCTGGTTCATCGCCGAGTTGTTGCCGATCACGGCCAGATACGGCACGCCGAAGCGGTTGGCGGTCTCCATGTCGAAGGCCGTCATGCCGAAGGAGCCGTCGCCGTAGTAGCACAGCACCTCCTTGCCCGGATTGGCCAGGCCCGCGGCGATCGCGAAGCCGGTGCCGACGCCGAGCGAGCCCAGCGCGCCCGGGTCCATCCACTGGCCGGGATTGCGCGGCCGCACCGCCTGCGCCGAGATCGTGACCACGTCGCCGCCGTCGCCGATGTAGATCGTGTCCTCGCCGAGGAAGTTGTTCAGTTCGTAGGCGACGCGATACGGATGGATCGGCGTGTTCTCCGACAGGAACAGCGGCATCAGCTTCTCGGTGGCGACGCCTTCGGCCTCGGTCAGCTGGCCCATCCACTTCTGGCGCGCCTGGCGCTTGTCCTGCTTGATGCGGCCGCTGGCGGCCTGCAGCACCGCGCCGAGGATCGCGCCCGGATCGCCGACCAGGCCCAGGTCGATCTCGCGGTTCTTGCCGACGGTGCGGTAATCCATGTCGATCTGCACCAGCGTCAGCTCCTTGCTGATGCGCTTGCCGTAGCCCATGCGGAAATCGAACGGCGTGCCGACGATCACCAGCACATCGGCGTTGGCGAAGGCCTGCGAGCGCGTGCGGTCGAAATGATGCGGATCGCCCGGCGGCAGCAGCCCGCGGCTGGCGCCATTGAAGTAGCCCGGGATATCGAGGCCGCGCAACAGCGCGATCGCTTCCTCGTGGCCGCGCGCGGTCCACACCTGCTGGCCGAACAGGATGGCCGGACGCTCGGCATTGACCAGGATGTCGGCGAGCTTCTCGATGTCGCGCGGATCGCCGATCGACTTGGTCGACGCGCGATAGTGGCCGGGGCGCGGCACCACGGCGCGGGCAATCTCGACTTCGCGGTCGAGCACGTCGCGCGGAATCTCCAGATAGGCGGGCCCGGGCGCGCCGTTGAAGCATTCGCGCGCGGCCATCGAGATCATGTCGGCAACGCGTTCGGTACTCGGGATGGTCGCGGCGAACTTGGTGATCGGCGCCATCATGTCGACGTGCGGCAGATCCTGCAGCGACCCCATCTTGTGCTGCGTCAGCGCGCCCTGCCCGCCGATATGCAGCACCGGGCTTTCCGAGCGGAAGGCGGTGGCAATGCCGGTCACGGCATTGGTGCAGCCCGGGCCGGCGGTCGTCACCACGCAGCCGAGCTTGCCGGTCTGGCGCGCATAGCCATCGGCCGCATGCGCCGCGACCTGTTCGTGACGCACGTCGATGATGCGGATCCCTTCGTCGACGCAGCCATCGTAGATGTCGATGATGTGGCCGCCGCATAGCGTGAAGATGGTGTCGACCCCTTCGTTCTTCAGCGCCCGCGCGACCAGATGGCCGCCCGACACGATGCCGGCATCCCGGCTCTTCTGCTTCAGGGTGTCATCGGCCGTCGTCGATTCCGGCCGCAGCGATACGACTGCAGACATGTGTTGGTCTCCTCGTTGGACTCCGGGCGGCCCCGTTGTATGGGCACGCACCGCTTCACCTTCTTCTCGGCAGGGCTGCCGGCTTGCGACGCGAATCGATCGTTTCGGGCGATCTTGATGACATACCGTATGTGATATATCAAAGGTCGGCAAGGAGAAAATGTGGGAAAGGCGGCGAATTTCGACGACGCAACGCAGCAAAACAGCCTTTTTCTTGCCGATAAATTCGCGCAACTTCTATAAACACTGTCGCTTAGTGGCGGTCTGCATCAATGTTGGTTTCGTTGGCCTCCGTGTACCGCGGGGCCGATAATTCGCCTTGTTGTGCGTTGATATATTACATACCATATTTCGACCAGCGGTCGAACCTGAAGCCGCTGGGTTCCCGCCTTTGCGGGAACGACGAGGGAGTGGCGTCGTCCCCGCGAAGGCGGGGACCCAGCGTCTTTCGCCCCACGCATGCAGTTCTGTTCGGGCTTCAGACAACGACGTATCCAAACCAGTGAGGAGACAGTGAACATTCACGAATATCAGGCCAAGGAGCTGCTGCGGCGCTACGACGTCGCCGTGCCGCGGGGCGCGGTTGCGTTCACGCCGGACGAGGCAGCCAACGCGGCACGCACGCTCGGGGGCCCGCTGTGGGTCGTCAAGTCGCAGATCCATGCCGGCGGCCGCGGCGCGGGACGCTTCCAGAACGATCCCGACGGCAAGGGCGGCGTGCGCGTGGCGCGCTCGCTCGAGGCCGTGCGCGAGGAAGCCGGCAAGATGCTCGGCGCGGTGCTGGTCACCAAGCAGACCGGCGCGGCCGGGCGCGAGGTGCGGCGGCTCTATATCGAGGAAGGCTGCGACATCGCGCGCGAGCTCTATTTCGGCATGCTGATCGACCGCGCGACATCGCGGATCACGCTGATGGCATCGACCGAAGGCGGCATGGACATCGAGGAAGTCGCCGCGCACACGCCGGAGAAGATCCTGAAGCTGGCGATCGATCCGGCCACCGGCATCCAGCCCTTCCACGCGCGGCGGCTGGCCTTCGGGCTCGGCCTGCGCGGCAAGCAGGTCGGCGAGGCCACGCGGCTGTTCCTGGCGGCCTATCGCGCCTTCACCGAACTGGACGCGTCGATCGTCGAGATCAATCCGCTGGTCGTCACGCACAGCGGCCACGTGATGGCGCTGGACGCCAAGTTCAACTTCGACGACAACGCGCTGTTCCGCCATCCCGATATCGAGGCGATGCGCGACGAGGCCGAGGAGGACCCGGCTGAGACCGAGGCCGCGCGCCATGCGCTGAACTACGTCAAGCTCGACGGCAATATCGGCTGCATGGTCAATGGCGCCGGCCTGGCGATGGCCACGATGGACATCATCCAGCTGCATGGTGGCAAGCCGGCCAATTTCCTCGACGTCGGCGGCGGCGCGACGCGCGAGCGCGTGGCGACGGCATTCCGGCTGATCCTGGCCGACCGCAATGTCGAAGGCATCCTGGTCAATATCTTCGGCGGCATCATGCGCTGCGACGTGATCGCCGAGGGCGTGGTCGCGGCCGCGCGCGAGGTCGATCTGACCGTGCCGCTGGTGGTGCGGCTCGAAGGCACCAACGTCGAACTGGGCAAGGCGATCCTGCGCGATTCCGGATTGCCGATCGTGTCGGCCGACGACCTCGCCGATGCGGCGACCAAGGTCGTCGCGGCCACGCGCAACACCAAGCGGGGAGGACATTGAGATGGCCGTGCTGATCGACAACCACACCAGGGTGCTGTGCCAGGGCCTGACCGGCGCGCAGGGCAGCTTCCACACCGAACAGGCGCTGGCCTATGGCACGCAGATGGTGGGCGGCGTGACGCCCGGCAAGGGCGGCGAGACCCACCTCGGCCTGCCTGTGTTCGATACCGTCGCCGAGGCGGCCGAGCGCACCGGCGCGCAGGCGTCCGTGATCTACGTGCCGCCGCCGTTCGCGGCCGACGCGATCCTCGAAGCGGTCGACGCCGGCCTCGAGCTGGTCGTCTGCATCACCGAGGGCATCCCGGTGCTCGACATGGTGCGCGTCAAGCGCGCGCTGTCCGGCTCGCGCACCCGGCTGGTCGGTCCCAATTGCCCGGGCGTGATCACGCCGGGCCAATGCAAGATCGGCATCATGCCCGGCCATATCCATCGGCCCGGCAGGATCGGCGTGGTGTCGCGCTCGGGCACGCTGACCTATGAAGCGGTGGCGCAGACCAGCGCGGCCGGGCTCGGACAGTCGACCTGCATCGGCATCGGCGGCGATCCGGTCAACGGCACCAACTTCATCGATTGCCTGAAGCTGTTCCTCGAGGACGACGACACCGAGGGCATCATCCTGATCGGCGAGATCGGCGGCTCGGCCGAGGAGGAAGCCGCGCAGTTCCTGCGCGAGTCCGGCAGCGACAAGCCGGTGGTCGGCTTCATCGCCGGCACCACCGCGCCGCCGGGCCGGCGCATGGGCCATGCCGGCGCCATCATCTCGGGCGGCAGCGGTACCGCCGATGCCAAGATCGAGGCAATGCGCGCCGCCGGCATCCATGTGTCGCGCTCGCCGGCCGAGCTCGGGCAGACGATGGCGAAGGCGTTGGGGGTGTAGCGCCGTCGCGCTGCGAACGGCCGCCGTGGCGCGATGCAGCGGCGGCCGTCCTGCCGCCGCCGTCCTGCCGACGCCGTATTACAAGCGCCGCACCACAGGCGCCGTACTGCAGTCCCCGTACTACACGCCGACCACGCTCCTGGCGATGATCCCCAGCTGGACCTCGGCGGCGCCGCCGAAGATCGTGAAGGCCCGGCTGTTCAGGTACTCGGGCAGCACGGTACCGACGATCTCGTCGTCCGGATTGCCGCCCTCAGGCAGCCCCGCCACGTCATCGCGCCAGCGCTGCCCCTCCAGCCCCAGCATCTCCACGCCCAGCTCGCCGATCTGCTGCTTGAGCCGGCTGGCGCGCAGCTTCAGGATCGACGACACCGGGCCGGGACTCTGACCCGGCATCAGCCGGCCCAGCGTCTTCAGCTCCAGCATCTCGAAGGCATCCAGATCGGCGCAGACCTCGCCGAAGCGCGCATGCAGCAGTTCGCGCTGCGCGCTGTCATGGCGCAGGCCGCCCGCGTGCAGGACCGCCATCGCGTCGCCGACGCGCATCAGTTGCGAGCGCAGCCGCGGGCTGAAAATGCCGGCGCCGCGCTCGAACTCGAGCAGGTAGCGCGCGCATGCCCAGCCGGCGTTTTCCTCGCCGATGCGGTTGGCCTGCGGCACGCGCACCTCGTCGAAGAACACCTCGTTGACGTCGTGATCGCCGCCGATCGTCGCGATCGGACGCACGGTGATGCCGGGCGAATCCATATCGATCAGCAGGAAGCTGATGCCGTCCTGCCGCCGGCCCTCGTTGCTCGTACGGACCAGCGCGAACATCCGGTTGGCATGGTGCGCGTGCGTGGTCCACAGCTTGGAGCCGGTGACGATGTAGTCGCCGCCATCGGGCACCGCGCGCGTGCGCAGCGCGGCCAGGTCGGAGCCGGCGCCGGGCTCGGAGAAGCCCTGGCACCAGTAGTCCTCGCCGGACAGGATCCGTGGCAGATAGTGCCGCTTCTGCGCGTCGGTGCCGAACCGCAGGATCACCGGCCCGAGCAGGCGCACGCCCATCGGATGGACCAGCGGCGCACCGGCCAGCGCGCACTCGGTCTCGAAGACGAAGCGCTGCAGCGGGCTCCAGCCTGTGCCGCCCCACTCCTTAGGCCACAGCGGCACCAGCCAGCCGCGCTCGCGCAGCATCGCCTGCCAGGGGCCGGAGACCTCGGGCTCCGGATACATCGCCGTGGTCAGCCGTTGGCCGCGGCGCAGCTCGGGCGTCAGCCTGTCGCGCAGGAAGGCGCGCACTTCCTCGCGAAACGCCGCGAGCTCGGCAGTCAGTTGCAGATCCATGTCGTGGTCGCCTCGGCGCAAGATCGATCGGAAGACGGCAGGGTGCGGCTGTCGCGCCAGGCCCCGGACGCGAGCATCGCGCGGCCGTAGCGCGCGGCATGCCACGACGGGCTGCCGTCCTGCTGCTGGAAGCGCGTCAGCTTGCGGAACAGGCCGGCGATCGGCAGTTCCTCCGAGACGCCCATGCCGCCATGCAGCTGCACCGCTTGTTGCGAGACGTAGCGGGCCGCGCGTCCGACCTTGGATTTCGCCATCGCGGCCAGCGCGACGGCATCGGTTGCGTCCCGCAGCCCCGCGTCGACGCGCAACGCCGCGAGCTCGCAGGCCGCGATCGCTTCCTCGCAGCACACCGCCATCTCGGCCAGCGTGTGCTGCACGCTCTGGAAGCTCGCGAGCGGACGGCCGAACTGCTCGCGCTGGCGGACATAGGCGGCCGTGCGCTCGAAGGCGGCCTGCATCGCGCCGCAGGCCTCCCAGCACAGCGCGATCGCGCCCTCGGCCAGCAGGCGGTGCAGCACCGGGGCGGCATCGCCGCCATCCCCGGCGCCCAGCATCGCGTCGGCCTCGACATGGGCGCCGTCCAGCCACACGTCGGCGGCAGCGGTGCCATCGACGGTATGGCAGCGATGCAGGCGCAGCCCTTCGGCGACGGAATCGCGCATCGGCACAAGGAACAGCGCTTGACCGTCGCGTTCCGCATCGGCGTCCGGCTTCGGCGCCCTTCCCTCGTTCTCGATGCGAGCGCTGACCAGCAGGGCGTCCGCGCCATCGGCGTCGGGCACCAGCAGCTTGGCGCCGTGCAGCCGCCAGCCGCTGCCTTCTCGCCGCGCCACCGTCGCGCGCGGGGCCCACGGGTCGTGGCATTGCGGTTCGTCGTGGGCCAGCGTCAGGCGGCGGCTGCCGTCGATCACCGCCGGCAGCCACCGATCACGCTGCGCCGGCGTGCCGATCGCCGCCAGCATGCGCGCCGCCAGCAGGATGCCGCCGTGGTACGGCATATTGACGCCGTACCGGCCGAAGGCACGCATCAACAGCCCCGTTTCGACCGCGCCGCCATCGAAGCCGCCGGCTTGCGCGGGCAGCGGCAGTCCCAGCCAGCCCATCTCGGCAAAGGCGCGCCACATCGGCATCCATCGCAAGTTGTGTCTTGATTCGGGTCCGGGTTCGGGTCCCGATTCGGGTCCTGCCTCGTACCACGGCCCCGTGACCTCGGGCTGCCGCGACAGGAAGTTCAGCGCGCTCTCCTCGATCAGCCGCTGTTGTTCGTTCAGCGTCAGCTGCATCGGCTCAATCCGCCTGCGCGCCGGACGCCTTGGCGACCTTGGCCCACTTCTGCGCGTCCTGCTTGATGAAGGCCGCGAACTGCTCCGGCGTATTGCCGATGATGTCCAGCCCCAGCGCACGGAACTGCTCGCGCAGGCCCGGGTCCTTCAGCGCCTGCTGGGTGGCGGCGTAGACGCGCTTGACGACCTCGGGCGGTGCGCCGGCCGGGGCCAGCAGGCCCAGCCAGGGCATCGCCTCGTAGCCGGGCAGGCCCGACTCGGCGACCGTCGGCAGATCGGGCAGCGTCGCCGAGCGCTTCGCCGTGGTCACCGCGAGCGCGCGCACGCTGCCGCTCTTGATGTGCGGGGCCGACGATGCGTACGCGTCGAACATCACCTGCACATTGCCGCCGACCAGGTCGTTCAGCGCCGGCGCGCTGCCCTTGTACGGGATATGGGCCATCTGCACGCCGGCCATGGTCTTGAACAGCTCGGCCTCCAGATGCGTCGAGGTGCCGGAGCCCGCGGAGCTGTAGCTGACCGACTTGCCGCTGGTCTTCAGATAGTCGATCAGCTCCTTGACGTTGTTCACCGGCAGCTTGGCGTTGACCTCGAGCACATGGACGACCGAGGCGACCAGCGTGATCGGCGTGAAGTCCTTGACCGGGTCGTAGCCGACCGTCTTGAACACCGCCGGCGCGATGCCCAGCGACGACGCGGCCATCAGCAGCGTATAGCCGTCGGGGGCCTGCTTGGCGACGTAGTCCGAGGCGATCACGGTGCCGGCGCCGGGCTTGTTCTCGATCACCACGGGCTGGCCCAGATGCTGGCGCAGCCGTTCGCCGAGCGCGCGCGTCATGATGTCGGCGGCCCCGCCTGGCGTGAACGGCACGATGATGCGCACCGGCTTGGACGGATAGGCGCCGGCGTCGGCGGCACGGGCGCCGGGCAGCATGGCAAGGGTCAGCGCCAGGGCGGCGATCCAGGGTCTGGTGGTCATGGTCAGTCTCCTCTCGATTGTCGTTGTGTTGCGCTTCGTTGCTTCGGCTTTGATGCCCGCGCGGTGCTTGCCGGTGGCTATTCGCGCTTCGGCACGATCAGGGCATCGAGCATCGCCACGCCCTTGCCTCTGTCGCGCACCAGCAGCGGATTGATCTCGACCTCGTCGGCCGCATCGCCGAGCGCCAGCACCGCGTCCGAGAACGCCGCGATCGCCTCGCAGGCCGCGGGCACGTCGCACAGCGGACGTCCGCGGAAGCCGTCGAGCAGCGGGAACGCCCGCAGCTCGCGCAGCATCTGCTCGGCGGTGCGCCGATCGACCGGCAGCAGCCGATGGCTGACGTCACGGTACAGCTCGGTCAGCACGCCACCGAGGCCGACCGTCAGCGTCGGCCCGAACACCGGGTCGCGCACCGCGCCGACGATCAGCTCGACGCCGCCGCTCAGCATCGGCTGTACCAGCACGCCGTCGATGCGGGCTTGCGGCGCATGCTGGCGGACGCTGGCCAGCATCTCCGCGCAGGCTGCGCGCACGGCGTCGGCATCGCCGAGATTCAGCCGCACGCCGCCGGCCTCGGTCTTGTGCGGCAGGTCCGCGCTCAGCACCTTCAGCACCACCGGGAAGCCCAATTCCAGCGCCGCGGCGGCGGCCTCGTCGGCGTGCCGCACCACGTAACCCGGGATATCGCCGACACCGTACGCGGCCAAGTAGCGGCGCGCCGCTTGTTCATCGCAGGGCAAGGCCGGCGGCGCCGGCATGACGGCCGCCCGTTCCCTCTCCCCAGCCCTGTCCCGCAAGCGGGAGAGGGAGCCGGTTGCCGCAAGCGCGACCGCTGCTTCGGAGGACGATGGCTCCTCCCTGAGCGCTGCCATACCGGCGGCGTTCTCCCCTCTCCCGCCTGCGGGAGAGGGGTCGGGGGAGAGGGTAAGCAGCGCGCGCCAGGGCCGCCGGGCACGGCGTTCGTGCCATTGCAGCAGCGGCGGCAGCGTCTGCATTGCCATGCCGATATCGGTCATCACCGGGACGCCATGCGCGCGCAGGTCGTCGCGACGGGTTGCGCGGCCGGTGTCGATCGCCAGCAGCAGGCGCGGATGGGCGGCGGCCGTGTCGATCAGGTCGTCGGCCATGCGGTCCAGCAGATAGCCGGGCGCGTAGACGATCACGGCGTCGATCGCGTCGCTGGTCGCCAGCGCGGTCAGCGCGGTGCGCACGAAGCCGGGGTCGTTGACGACATTGCCGGTCACGTCGACCGGGTTCGACACCATGCCGTAGTCGGGAATGCCGGCACGCAGCGTCTGCTGCAATGTTTCCGGCAAGGTCGGCACCTCGAGGCCCGCGCCGATGCACTTGTCGGCCAGGATCGCGCCGACCGCGCCCGAGATGCTGACGATCGCGACGCGGCGGCCGGCGCTGCGCCGTCGGTAGCGCGCCAGCTCCGCCAGATGCGCCATCTGCGCGAAGTCCTGGCATTCGATCACGTTCAGCTGCGCAAAGGCAGCGCGATAGATCTGCTGGTTGCCGGCCAGCGCCGACGTATGCGAGCGCACCGCCTCGCGGCCCTTGTCGGTCTCGCCGGCCTTGAACACGATCACCGGCTTGTCGGCCTCCGCGCAGGCGATGGCGGCGTCGATGAAGCGCGCGCCATTGCGCAGTTCCTCGATATAGCCGAGCACGACATCGGTATCCGGGTCCTGCGCGAGGAACTGCAGGTACTCGGCGAAATCGAGGCAGGCCTCGTTGCCGGTATTGATGAACTGGCTGAACGACACGCCGAGCTCGCGCGCGATCGCGAACACCGCGGCGCAGACATTGCCGCTCTGCGTCAGCAGGCTGACCGTGCCCCGTTCGCGCTGCGGCGGCGCGGTGCGAAAGACCGAGGCGAACGCGGTATAGGCGTGCGTGTTCAGATTGGCGAAGCCCATGCAGTTGGGACCGGCGACCGCCATGCCGGTGGTCCGCACGAAGGCTTCCATCTCGCGCTGCAGCGCGGCCCCGCCCTCGCCCGCCTCGGCAAAGCCGGCCGCGTAGACGATCGCGGCGCGGATGCCGCGCGCATGGCAGCGCTCGAGCATCGGCGTGACCTGCTCCGCGCCGATCGCCAGCACCGCCAGGTCGGTGCCTTCGGGCAGCGCCTCGATCGACGGATGGCAACGCAGGCCGAATACCGTGTCGTACTTTGGATTGACCGGATGGATGTCGCCGCGGTAGCCGAACCGCGTCAGCAGATCGATCGGCATGCCGCCGATGCGGCCGGCGTCGTCGCTGGCGCCGACGATCGCGATCGAGCGCGGATTCAGCAGCGGGTCGAGCTTATGCGCCATGTTCGCCGCTCCGCGCTTCGCGGGCCGGGCCCGACTGGATCGCCTTGGCCAGCCCCGCATCGCGTGCCCGCAGGAAGCCTTCGCTCAGGTGCGACAGCTGGTGCGTATCGAAGTGGGCCGACAGCGCCGAGCGCAGCCCCTGCGCATCGAGCGTCCGGTTCAGCGACCGCTTGATCAGCCGCAGGCCGAACGGCGGCGCCTGCGCAATGCGCGCGGCCAGCGCCAGCGCCTCGTCGTCGAGCGCGGCGTCGGGTACCACGCGATTGACCATGCCGATGCGCAGCGCTTCCGCGGCATCGATCCGGCCGCCGGCGTACAGCATCTCCTTGGCCTTGCGCAGCCCCATCACCCAAGGATGGATCAGCACCTCGGTGGCCGCGGCGCCCAGCGTATGGCCGACTGGATCGGAGAAATAAGCCGATTCGCCGGCCACGATCAGGTCGCACATATTGGCGATCATGAAGCCGCCGGAAACGCAGGCGCCCTGCACCTGCGCGACCGTCGGCTTGGGGAAGTCCCAGATGCGCATGCAGTAATCGAAGTAGCGCCGGCTCTCGTAGGCCCAGCGCTCCTCCACCGTGAAGTCCGCGCGCCTGGCCTGCGCTTCCTTCAGATCGTGGCCGGCCGAGAAATGGCTGCCGCGTCCGCCGATCACCACCACGCGCACGCCGTCGTCCTGCTCGGCTGCCTGCAGCGCGGCGTCCAGTTCGTCCAGCATTTGCTGGCTTTGCGCATTGCGCGCGCTCTCGCGCGACAGCCACAGGCGCCGTACCGCGCCTGTCTGCTCGATCTCGATGGTGGCATCGCCCATGCCGGTCTCCTCGTCTGGTCTTGTGGTTGGTGTTGTGGTCGGTCGCGTGATTCGTCTCGACGCTCTTGCCGCCAAACGAGGGCCAGTGTAGAAAGCAAGGTTTCTACAATACAAACTTATCCGCACCAAATAACCACTATATGGACATACGGGACATACGATGGCCAGGACGAACAAGGTGACCGAGGACAACGCGGAGCAAGGCGGCAGGACCCCGGGCGCGCAGACGCTGCGGCGCGGCCTGCAGTTGCTGCGGCTGATGGCGGAACGGCAGGAGGAAGGACTGTCGCTGGCCGAGCTGGTCGAAGCCACGGGGCTGGAGCGGCCGACCGCCTACCGCCTGCTGTGCTGCCTGGAGGAGGAGCGCTTCGCCGAGCGCCATCCGGCCAGCAAGCGCTATCGGCTCGGACTCGATGCGCTGCAGCTGGGCGCCGCGGTCCACGACAAGGCGCCGGTGGTCGATCTGGTGCTGCCGGCGATGAAGCGGCTGGCGCGGCTGTCAGGCGATACCGTGTTCCTGGTGGTGCAGCAGGGTGACTTCACCGTCTGCCTGCATCGCGAGGAAGGGCCCTTCCCGGTGCGGATCTTCACCACGGTGCCGCAGCAGCGGCGTCTGTTGGGCATCGGCGCCGGCGGCCTGGCGCTGATGGCGAAGATGCAAGACGACGCGATCCGCGAGGTGTTCAAGCGGCGCGCGTCGCTCTACGCCGAGCACGGCATGACGCTGGCCAAGCTGAACAGCGCGGTCGAACGCGCGAGGAAGAAGGGCTTTGCCGAGATCGTCGACAGCATCACCGTCGGCGTGTCGGGCGTGGGCTGCGCCTTCACGCTGCCCTACGGTGCCGAGGCGGCGATCAGCCTCGGCGCGATCAGCAGCCGCATGCATGCCGGGCGGCGCGTCGAACTGGGCCGGCTGCTCCGCGAAGAACTGGAGCAGGCGTTCGGCGGCGAGCCGGCCTGACGGAGATGCCGCGCGAACGCGGCGGCCGCTAGCCGATGCGGCCGAGCACGGTCGGCAGGCCCGACGACAGCATCATCACGCCGGACACCGTCAGCAGGGTCAGCACGATCGCACGGAAGCGCGCCTCGTCGATGCGGTGATAGACGCGCGCGCCGATCAGCGCCGGAATCAGCATCGCGGGCGCGACCACCGCGAACCGCGGCAGCATCTCGGCGGTGACGTTGCCGGCGATCAGGTAGACCAGCATCGTCACCATCAGGATGGTCAGGTTGAAGTTCTGGATGATCGCGCGCTGCCGGTCCTTCTCGTAGCCGCGCAACGTGCACCACAGCGTCGGCACGGTGCCGCTGAAGCCGCCGATCGCGCTCATCACGCCGCCGACCAGGCCGGCACCGGCATCGCCGGTCCTGCCGCCCCAGCGCAGCGGCGGCAGCCGCCGCGCCATGAGCATGGCCGGACACCACAGCACCAGGAAGGCGCCGATCGCGGTCTTGAACGACGCCATGTCGAGATACGGCAGCAGCAGCATGCCGAGCGGAATGCCGGCCAGCCCGCCAGCGACGAAGGGCAGCAGCGCGGCGACATCGAAGCCGCGCCGCACGCGGACGGCGGCGATCACCTGTCCGGTCAGCGAGCCGAATACCGTCAGGACGGCGGCCATGCTGGGTTCGAGCGTCCACGCCCACAGCGACATCGCGACCATGCCGAAGGCAAACCCGGACAGGCCCTGCACGAATCCCGCGAGGGCAGCGCCAACGGCAATGATCAGATATTCCATCGAAGGATCGGGAAGGCGGAAAGGGAAACGGACGACAGGCGCTCAGGCCCAGGCGAAGCCCCGCGATCTTACCGGGGAATGCCGCCGCCCGGGCCGGTCAGCGCTTCGCCAACGCGCGCGCGAGGCGCCGTACGCCCTCTTCGATCTCCGCCACCGACGGCGTCGCGAAGGACAAGCGCAGCGCCGGCGAGGGCCGGCCGGTCGCCACGTGGAACGCCTTGCCGGGAACGAACAGCACGTTTTCCTCGATCGCTTCGCGCAGCAGTTCGGCGGAGTCGGTGCCGTCCGGCAGCGAAGCCCAGACGAACATGCCGCCACCGGGCCGCATATAGTCGATGCGGCCGCCGAGCTCGCGCTCGAGCGCCGACACCATCGCGTCACGCTTGTCGCGGTAGACGTCGATGATGCGCGCGACCTGTCCTTGCAGATGGCCGGCGTCCAGATAGGCGGCCATCGCGCGCTGGATCCACGGCGGCGTGCACAGGTCCGAGGCCTGCTTGGCCAGCACCGCGCGCCGCACCACGTCGGGATGCGCGGCCATCCAGCCGATCCGCAGGCCCGGCGCCACCGTCTTCGACAGGCTGCCCAGATAGATGATGCGATCCCGCAGCGCGGGCTCGCCATTGGCCATCGCCAGCAGCGTGGCGGGCGGCGCGCCGTCGAACGCGAGACAGCCGTAAGGGTCGTCCTCGATCACCAGCAGATCGTATTGCGCCGCCAGCCGCAGCACCGCCTCGCGCCGCCGCACCGACAACGTCGCGCCGGTCGGATTGGCGAAGGTCGGCACCAGATAGATCAGCCGTGGCCTGTCGGCGGGCGCGCTGTCGCGCAGGCACTGCTCCAGCGCGTCCGTATCGATGCCTTCCGCATCGGCCGGCACCGGCACCAGCCGGGCCCCGGCCAGGCGCAGCGCCTGGATCGCCGCGGGATACGTCGGCGCCTCGACGATGACGGGCACGCCCGGCTCGACGAAGGCGCGGACCAGGAAGTCGAAGCCCTGCTGCGAGCCCGATGTCACCAGGATCCGTTCGGCGGCCGTCGGCGTACCGGTCCGCCCCATCTGCCGGCTCAGCGCCTCACGCAGCGCCGGCACGCCCTCGGTGGCGCCGTATTGCAGGCACTCGGCCGGATGGCTGGCCAGCGCCTCGGCCATGCACTGGCCGATCGCCGCGGTGTCGAAGGTCGAGGCGGCCGGGTAGCCGCCGGCGAACGAGATCATGCCGGGGCGCGACAGGTACTGGAACAGCTCGCGGATCGGCGAGCCGGCCGGCTGCTGGAAAGCCGAGGCAAAGGGAAACATGGATGTGTCCTGGCTGGTCATTCGTCCTGGCTCGTCATTCGCCGGTGCCGAGCCACAGGCGGCTCAGCGTGCGGCGCGGATCGAGCCGCGCCTGCATCGCGCCGACGTGATTGAGCACGGCGTGCGCGGTGAAATCGCGATAGAAGCGTTCGTTGTACGGACCGATGCCGTGTTCCGCGCTGAAGCTGCCTTCGAAGCGCTCGACGGTCAGCCGGTACAGCTCGGCCCGGACCTCGCCCGCCACCGCGTCGTCGTAGGCCGGCGCGTCCTGCAGCGGCCAGACCATGTTCAGGTGCACGCCGCCATCGCCGAGATGACCGAAGTCGTAGATCCGCAGCCACGGCCAGCGCGCCGCGATCAATGCGCGCGCCTCGGCGCGGAAGGCGGGGAAGCGCGAGCGCGGCACCGACAGGTCCAGCGCGATGATCTTGCCTTCGTGGCGGATCGACTCGGTGATCGAATGGCGCAGGCGCCAGAGCGCCTCGGGCTTGCCGACCACCGCGTTGCCGATCAGCGTGCCGTAGTGGCGCTCGAGGAAATCCATCAGCAGCGCCTCGAGATCGACGCCGCCGGCGCGGTTGGGCATCGTCGACGACAGCTCGACCAGCATTGCGTAATCGGCGCCTTCGAGCTCGGCGAACGGGTCCTCGACATCGTCCAGGTGGCGCACCACGGCCTGCGCCGCTTCGCGAGAAATGCCTTCGCACGACGACAGGAAATCGCCCAGCTCGGCGTTCAGCGCCAGCAGCAGCGCCTCGAGCTCGGCCACGCCGGTGGGCACCAGCAGCGCGGTAGCGGTTTGCACGGGCAGCGGATAGACCCGCAGCGTCGCCGCGGTGACCACGCCAAAAGCGCCGCCGGTGCCGACGAACAGCTGCTTGAAGTCGAAGCCGACATTGTTCTTGCGCAGCGCCCGGTTCAGGTCGAGCAATTCGCCGGCGGGCTCGGCCAGCACGGCTTCGACTCCCAGCAGGTTCTGCCGGACGTCGCCGTACTTCAGCAGCCGCGCGCCGCCGGTATTGGCGGCGATCATGCCGCCGATGGTAGGGTCGGCGCCGAGGTCCACCGGAAAGAACAGGCCGTCCTGCGCGAGCCGGGCATTGAGCTCGCTGAGCAGCACGCCGGCGCCGACGGTCACCGACTGGTTCAGCGGGTCGACCGTGATGGCGCCCTTCAGGCGCGCGGTGCTCAGCACGACCTGCTCGCCGCCGGCATCCGGCGTCGACGCGCCGACCAGGCCGGTGTTCGCGCCCTGCGGCACCAGCCGCACGCCGAAGCGTTGCGCGGCCGCTACCACGGCCTGCA
>NZ_AMPR02000245.1:0-4139 GCF_000307735.3 Cupriavidus sp. HPC(L)
GTCGGCATGGAGCCGCTGTGGCGCGCGCCCGGCGGCCGCACCGCGCAGCAGACGCTGGCCTGGGCGCGGCAATGCGGCTATCGCCATGTCGGCTGGGCGCAGGCGGGCTTTCTCGGCGACGAACTTGATTCGGATCGTTATCCGAACACCGCGCTGCTGACGCGGGCGCTGCGCGACCTGCGCGACGGCGATATCGCGATGGCGCACCTTGGTATCTGGTCTCGCCGCGATCCGTGGGCGCCGGCCGTGCTCGAGCCGCTGATCGAGGGGCTGCGCCGCAAGGGGTTCTGCTTCGCCACGCTGCGCGAGCATCCGGACTACCGCCAGGCCAGCCCGGCCGGCAACGGCAAAGGGGCCAACTGATGCTGCAGACACTGGACGCCTGGCTCGGCGATCTCGAGGGCGCGCTGTTCCAGCACGTGGTGCTGCCGGTCGTCTACGCAGTCGGCCTCGGCGGCTATGCGGAGGACGCGTTCACCGGCACCGAATGGCTGGTGGTCGGGCTGCTGCAGCTGACCGTGATGGTCGCGCTGCTGTGGCCGCTGGAGCGGCTGCGTCCGGTCGAGCCGGTCACCGATCGCGCCGCGATCCGCACCGACATGCTGTACACGATGATCCACCGGCTCGGCCTGTTCCGGCTGGTGCTGTTCTTCACGCTCGATCCGGTCGTCGACGCGATCGAAGGGCGCCTGCACCTGGCCGGCTGGCAGCGGATCAACGTCGAGGACTGGTGGCCCGGGGTCACCAGCGAGCCGCTGGTCAGCTTCCTCGTCTATCTGCTGCTGTTCGACCTGCTCGGCTACTGGTATCACCGGCTGTCGCACACCGTGCGCTGGTGGTGGTGCCTGCATGCGGTCCATCACAGCCAGCGGCAGATGACGCTGTGGAGCGACAACCGCAACCATCTGCTCGACGACCTGCTGCGCAGCCTGGTGTTCGCGCTGACCGCGCTGGCGATCGGCGTCGAGCCGTCGCAGTTCCTGCTGCTGGTGGCGCTGTCGCAGCTGATGCAGAGCCTGCAGCATGCCAACGTGCGGCTGCATTTCGGCCGCATCGGCGAGCGCTTGCTGGTATCGCCGCGCTTTCACCGCACCCATCATGCGATCGGCATCGGCCACGAGGCGCACGGACAGCCGGCGCGGCTGGGCGGCTGCAACTACGGCGTGCTGTTCCCCTGGTGGGACATGCTGTTCGGCACCGCGCGCTTCGTCGACGGCTACCAGGCCACCGGCATCCGCGACCAGCTGCCGCCGCCGGCGGGGCATGGGCGCGACTACGGTGCGGGCCTGCTGCAGCAGCAGTGGTACGGCATCAAGCGCTGGTTCCGGCGCGCCTGAGTTCGCTGCCGTGGGCGGCGCCATGCCGCTCCGACACGATGCGTTGCCGGCACGTGTGCTAGTCTGTCCCACCTGAATCGGCCCCGCCGGCCGGCCGCCGCCCCGCTGCGCGAGGCCCGCGCCCTCGGCATGACGCCATCGGCATGACGCCATCGGAATCCGCGCCGATCCGTTTCGACCTTCGCATTGCATGAACGACCTCGTCCGCTCCTTCGTCCGCGCGCTGATCAGCCAGCTGCATCCGCGCATGCTGGCGCTGACCGTGATTCCCTTCGTACTGGCCACCGTGTTCTGGGGCGGCCTGCTGTACTTCACCTGGGATCCGGTGATGACCGCCGCGCGCGGCTTCCTCGAAACCTCGATCTTCACCAGCTGGATCTACGGCGCGCTCGACTGGTTCGGCCTGTCGTCGCTGCGCGCGGTGGTGGCGCCGCTGTTCGTGGTCGCGCTGACGATTCCGCTGGCGGTCGCCTCGTTGCTGCTGTTCATCGGGCTGTGGTCGGTGCCGGCGGCGGTGCGCTTTCTCGAGCGCAGCTATCCGGAGCTGGCCAAGAGCAAGGGCGGCAGCGTGCTGGGCAGCGTCTGGCATTCGCTGTCGAGCACCGGCGTGTTCCTGCTGCTGGTGCTGATCTCGCTGCCGCTGTGGCTGGTGCCGCCGTTCTTCGCGCTGGTGCCGCCGCTGCTGTGGGGCTGGCTGACCTATCGCGTGATGACCTATGACGCGTTGGCCGACCATGCCAGCGCCGACGAGCGCAAGGCCATCATGCGGCGCCACCGGATGCCGCTGCTGATCATCGGCGTGGTGGTCGGCCTGCTGGGCTCCGCGCCGACGCTGCTGTGGGTGTCCTCGGCGGCGATCATCTTCCTGTTTCCGTTCGTGCTGGCCGGCGCGCTGTGGCTCTACGCGCTGATCTTCATCTTCTCGGCGCTGTGGTTCGGCCACTACTGCCTGCACGCGCTCGGCCAGCTGCGCGCCGAGCGGCAGTCGGTGGCGCCGCCCCCGGCCGGGCCGGACGTCATTGAGCTGGCGCCGTCGGACGTGCGCCGCATCGAATCATCCTGAAAAGAGGGGAATCATGGGTTTCGGCCTGATCGTGATCGGCGACGAGATTCTGTCGGGACGACGCGAGGACAAGCACATGCGGCGCGCGATCGCGCTGCTGGCCGAGCGCGGACTGGCGCTGCAATGGGCCGAGTATGTCGGCGACGAACGCGAGCGCATCACCGCGACGCTGCGGCGCACGCTGGCGGGCCCCGACGTGGTGTTCTGCACCGGCGGCATCGGCGCCACGCCTGACGACCACACGCGCCAGTGCGCGGCGGCGGCGCTGGGCGTGCCGCTCGAGCTGCATCCCGAGGCGCGGGAGCTGATCGCGCAGCGGATCGCGGAAACGGCGGGCGGCGACCCGGTCAAGGCCGATCTGTCGCTGCCCGAGAACCAGCATCGCTTCAAGATGGGCGAATTCCCGCGGGGCGCCCGCATCATCCCCAACAGCTACAACCGGATCCCGGGCTTCTCGATCGGCCACCACCACTTCATGCCGGGCTTCCCGGTGATGGCGTGGCCGATGATGGAGTGGGTGCTGGACAACGAGTATTCGCACCTGTTCCACCAGGTCCAGCATGTCGAGCGCGCTTTCCTGGTGTTCGAGGCGCCCGAATCGACGCTGACGCCGCTGATGGAGCAGGTCGAGACCGCCTTCCCGGGCGTGCGCGTGTTCAGCCTGCCGTCGGTCGGCGACGCCCAGCGCGGCGAGCTCTATGCGCGCCGGCATATCGATCTGGGCGTCAAGGGCACGCCAGCGCTGGTGGAGCCGGCCTACGCGATGCTGCGCGACGGCGTGCGGGCGATGGGATTCGAGGTAGTGGAGAACGCGGGGGCGGGCGTCAGCGCGGGGTGAACAGGCCGTAGGCTATTGCGCTGCCAGTCTCGCCGGGTTTGCTCCCCTCTCCAGCTCGCGGGAGAGGGGCTGGGGCAGAGGGATAGAGCGGTGGCTATGTGTCAGCGCATCGCCCTGGCGAGCGCGGTTGCCCTCTCCCCCGACCCCTCTCCCGCAGGGCGGGAGAGGGGAGAAAACAAGCGCATGGACGACTCTGTCCAGCCCTCAAGCCCCGTGCCAAGGCAGCCCGCGCACGCACCAGCCCTCGACGGTCTTGCGGTGATGGTGTTCGTCGCGAGGCCCTTCGAAGCCTTCCAGCACATCGATCGCGTAGCGGTAGCCGGCCTCGGTGGCGACCCGGGCGGCGTGCTTCGAGCGCGCCGCGCTGCGGCACAGGAACAGCACCGGCGCGTCCTGCGGCACCTTCGCCTTCAGTTCCTCGACGAAACGCGGATTCTGCGCGCCGCCCGGATAGCCGGACCATTCCACATGCAGAGACTGGCGCTCCGGCACGTCCGGGCCGCCGACCCAGTCCAGCTCGGCCTGGGTGCGTACGTCGACCAGCACCGCGGCGGGATCGGCCAGCAGCAGATCGTAGGCCTGCTGCGGCGTCAGCGCGCCGTAGTAGGGCAGTTGGTCCTGTTGTTGCCGCGCGTTGGCGGCCTGCAGAAGCGCGTCTCGGATGGTCATTGCAAGGGCGGTTTGGATCGCGGGATTGGGTCGCGGGTTCGGGTCGCGGGTTGGGATCGATACGGGCGTGACGCCGATCGCGGCCACGCCTGCTGCAAAGACCGTTATTCTACTCCGCCGGCGCGGCGCGGCCGCAGTGCGAGGCCAGCCGGCAGGTCCGAAATCCGGTGCTGGCGCCAGCATGGTGCTGGTGGCACCATGACGGTGCATTCGACGGCGGCGATGCACCGGT
>NZ_AMPR02000244.1:0-4165 GCF_000307735.3 Cupriavidus sp. HPC(L)
CGGAAGCCGCCGCGCCGGCCGCCGCCGCGCCGACCCCGAACAAGGGCGACGTGGCCTGGCTGCTGATGTGCACGGCCTTCGTGATCCTGATGACGCTGCCGGGCCTCGCGCTGTTCTACGGCGGCCTGGTCCGCTCGAAGAACATGCTGTCGGTGCTGATGCAGTGCCTGGTGATCTTCTCGCTGGTCGCGCTGCTGTGGGCCATCTACGGCTACAGCTTCGCCTTCACCGAGGGCAACGCCTTCTTCGGCGGCACCGATCGGCTGTTCATGAAGGGCCTGACGCCGGAAGCGGTCACCGCGACCTTCAGCAAGGGCGTGGTGATTCCGGAGCTGGGCTTCTTCGCCTTCCAGTGCGCGTTCGCCGCGATCACCTGCAGCCTGATCATCGGCGCCTTCGCCGAGCGGGCCCGCTTCTCGGCGGTGCTGGTGTTCATCGTGCTGTGGTTCACCTTCGCCTATATCCCGATGGCGCATATGGTCTGGTTCTGGCCGGGCCCGGACGCGTACACCGATGCGGCGGCGGCCGAAGCGGCCACGGCCAAGGCCGGCTGGCTGTTCCAGAAGGGCGCGCTCGACTACGCCGGCGGTACCGTGGTCCACATCAACGCCGCGGTGGCGGGCCTGGTCGGCGCCTACATGTTCGGCAAGCGGATCGGCTTCGGCCGCGAGGCGCTGCGCCCGCACAGCCTGACCTTCACCATGGTCGGCGCCTCGCTGCTGTGGTTCGGCTGGTTCGGCTTCAACGCCGGCTCGGGCCTGGAAGCGAGCGGCGGTGCCGCGCTGGCCTTCGTCAACACGCTGCTGGCGACCTGCGCCGCGGTGCTGGCGTGGACCTTCGGCGAGTGGATCACCAAGGGCAAGCCGTCGATGCTGGGCGGCGCGTCCGGCGCGGTCGCCGGCCTGGTGGCGATCACCCCGGCCGCCGGCTTCGTCGGCCCGATGGGCTCGATCGTGATGGGCCTGGTGGCTGGCCTGCTGTGCCTGTGGGGCGTGACGGGCCTGAAGCGGATGCTTGGCGCGGACGACTCGCTGGACGTGTTCGGCGTGCATGGCGTCGGCGGCATCGCCGGGGCGATCCTGACCGGCGTGTTCGCGGCGCCGAGCCTGGGCGGCGTGGGCATCTACGACTACGTGGCCAACAAGGTATCGGACAACTATTCGATCGCGAGCCAGGTCTGGGTGCAGACCGAGGGCGTGCTGACCACCGTGGTGTGGTCGGCGGTGGTGGCCTTCGTCGCCTTCAAGCTGGTGGACCTGCTGATCGGCCTGCGCGTGCCCGAGGACGAGGAGCGCGAAGGCCTGGACATCACCTCGCACGGCGAGACCGCCTACGAGGGCTGACCCGAACGAACGCGCGATGCGGGGTCCCACGGCCTGCCGCCCCCGCATCGCCCACGGTGTTGTGCTGGAGAGCTGATTGGGAATCTTCTCTCAGGAGTTTTGCCCGGCCGCGTGCCGGGCTTTTTTATGGGCGAGCAGCCGGCAAAGCCAGTGCTGGCGCGGCCTGCCGGGCAGGTAGGCAAGCACTGTTCGCCATCCGCTTAAATCGGAATTCAAAATCCTTCATTTGTGTAAAGGACAGCACCCGCATAGAGTGCAGGTGAGGCAGTTTCCTCCACCTGCAGAACGCTCCCCGTATCTGTCAGGCCACTTGAAACGCGGCGAAGCCGCGTTTTTTTTTGCCCTCGCGACGGCGCTCCCCGCGCTCTTTGAATTCGGCGGCCTATCCCCATATTGTTAGCCCAAGGCGGAAACGATCGGACATTTTCCCGTTCCGCCGGCATTGGCATGCCATCTGCATGCAATTGGCCGTTCCTCTACAATCGGGGCGGACGATAAAGACGATCAATAGGATGGATATGGTCCCGCACCTCATCACCGCGCTGAACGGCCCGCTGCTCGAACTGGAAAAGAAGATACTGGACGCGACCCCGTCCATCGAGCGGTGGTTCCGTCTGGAATGGCAGGAGCATACCCCTCCGTTCTACTGTTCGGTCGATCTGCGCAACGCTGGCTTCAAGCTGGCCCCGGTCGATACCAATCTGTTCCCCGGCGGTTTCAACAATCTGGCCCCCGAGATGCTGCCGCTGGCGGTGCAGGCCGCGATGGCGGCGATCGAGAAGATCTGTCCGGATGCCAAGAACCTGCTGCTGATCCCGGAGCGCCATACCCGCAACATGTTCTACCTGCAGAACGTGGCGCGGCTGTCGCTGATCATGCGCCAGGCGGGACTCAATGTCCGGCTCGGCTCGCTGTCCGAGGACATCACCGAACCGACCCCGATCGAGCTGCCCGACGGCCAGACGCTGGTGGTCGAGCCGCTGACCCGGCTGGGAACCAAGGACCGCCGGCTGGGGCTCAAGGACTTCGATCCCTGTTCGATCCTGCTGAACAACGACCTGTCGGCCGGCGTGCCGCCGATTCTCGAGAACATCAACGAGCAGTACGTGCTGCCGCCGCTGCACGCAGGCTGGTCGACGCGGCGCAAGTCCTCCCACTTCTCGGCCTACGACGAGGTCGCCAAGAAGTTCGCCAAGCTGATCGACATCGACCAGTGGATGATCAACCCGTACTTCGCCAAGGTCGGCGGCATCGACTTCCATGAGCGGGTCGGCGAGGAGGCGCTGGCCGACGCGGTCGAGGGCGTGCTCAAGAAGATCGCCAAGAAGTACCGCGAGTACGGCATCAAGGAAACGCCGTACGTCGTGGTCAAGGCCGATGCCGGCACCTACGGCATGGGCGTGATGACGGTGCGCGATCCGGCCGAGGTCAAGGGCCTGAACCGCAAGGAACGCAACAAGATGAGCGTCGTCAAGGAAGGCCTCGAGGTCAACGACGTGATCATCCAGGAAGGCGTGCATACCTTCGAGAAGGTCAACGAGGCGGTGGCCGAGCCGGTGGTCTACATGATCGACCGCTACGTCGTTGGCGGCTTCTACCGGGTCCATACCGGCCGCGGCGTCGACGAGAACCTGAACGCCCCGGGCATGCATTTCGTGCCGCTGGCGTTCGCGCCCAACAGCATCCCGGATACGCATGCCAAGCCGGGCGCGGCGGTGCCGAACCGGTTCTACATGTATGGCGTGGTGGCGCGGCTGGCGCTGCTGGCGGCCTCGCTGGAACTGGAAAAGACCGACCCCAATCCGATCCTCTGATCCTCCGACCGGCACGACCACGGGCTACCAACCGGACACGCCAGCATGCGCATTCTGTTCATTACCGATCCGCTCGAGACCTTCAAGACCTACAAGGACTCCACCTACGCGATGATGGTCGAGGCCGCCTCGCGCGGCCATGAGCTGTTCTTCTGCCTGCAGTCGCAGCTGTCGCTGGTCGGCGGCGCGGTCGAGGCGGTCGCGCAGCGGCTGCATCTGCTCGATGCCGGCAAGGACCATGACCACGGCCATGGCCACGCCGCCTGGTTCCGCCTCGATGCGCCGGCCGCGATGCCGGTGCCGGCCTTCCACGCGGTGCTGATGCGCAAGGACCCGCCGTTCGACATGGAATACGTGACCAGCACCTGGCTGCTGGAGCTGGCCGAGTCGCAGGGCGCCAACGTCTTCAACAAGCCGCAGGCGATCCGCGACCATTCCGAGAAGGTGGCGATCGCGCAGTTTCCGCAGTTCATCACGCCGACGCTGGTCACGCGCGACGCGGCCCGCATTCGCGCCTTCCACGCCGAGCACCGCGACATCATCGTCAAGCCGCTGGACGGCATGGGCGGCATGGGCGTGTTCCGCGTCGGCGCCGATGGCATGAACCTGGGCGCGATCATCGAAACGCTCGGTGCCAACGGCGTGCGCACGCTGATGGCGCAGCGCTATATCCCCGAGATCAAGGACGGCGACAAGCGCATCCTGCTGATCGGCGGCGAGCCGGTGCCGTACTCGCTGGCGCGTGTGCCGATGGCGGGCGAGGTGCGCGGCAATCTGGCGGCGGGCGGCACCGGGCGCGCGCAGCCGCTGTCGGAGCGCGACCGCGAGATCGCGCAGACGCTGGCGCCGGTGCTCTGGCAGCGCGGCCTGCTGCTGGTCGGACTCGACGCGATCGGCGACTACCTGACCGAGGTCAACGTGACCAGCCCGACCTGCTTCCAGGAGATCATGCAGCAGACCGGTTTCCCGGTGGCCGGCATGTTCATCGACGCGCTGGAACGGGCGGTC
>NZ_AMPR02000243.1:0-4248 GCF_000307735.3 Cupriavidus sp. HPC(L)
GGCGCGCTGCGCGCGATGCCGTCGGCGACCTCCTCGGCCAGCAGCTCGTCGGCATCGGCGCTGCCGGCCACCAGCGGCGACGCGGCCTGGGCGGCCTGCGCATCGTCATCGAGCGGCGGCACCGACAGCTTCGGCTCCTTGCGCTGGATCGTTTCGGGACGCGGCGGCTCGTGCAGCTTGGCACTGACCTCGGGCTTGATGTCCTCGCCGACGACCGGCTCGCGCATCGGCGGCAGGTCGTCCTCCGGTTGCAGCGCGCGTGGCCGGCGCGACTTGCGGATCTGCCATTGGTTGTAGGCCACCACCAGCAGCAGCAGCACGATGCCGGCGACGACCAGCGCGGTTTGCAGATCCATTACGCGCGCCCTCCACGGTTCAGCGGAAACGCCTGCCGGGACTTGACCCCATGCGTCAATCGAATCGATCCGCTCATGCCGCCTCCGCCATCGAAACGGCCGCGTCCATGTCGACGGCAACGATCCGCGACACCCCCTGCTCCTGCATTGTGACGCCGATCAGCTGGTGCGCCATTTCCATTGCGATCTTGTTGTGTGAGATGAAGACGAACTGCGTCTTGTCGGACATGCGCGCGACCATATTGGCGTAGCGCTCGGTATTGGCGTCGTCCAGCGGCGCGTCGACCTCGTCCAGCAGACAGAACGGCGCCGGATTCAGCTGGAACATCGCGAACACCAGCGCGATCGCGGTCAGCGCCTTTTCGCCGCCCGACAGCAGGTGGATCGTCGAGTTCTTCTTGCCCGGGGGCTGGGCCATCACCTGCACGCCGGCATCGAGGATCTCCTCGCCGGTCATGATCAGCCTGGCCTGGCCGCCGCCGAACAGCTGCGGGAACAGCTCGCCGAAATGATGATTGACCTGGTCGAACGTGCCTTGCAGCAACGCGCGCGTTTCCTGATCGATCTTGTGGATTGCGTCTTCCAGCGTCTGGATCGCGTCGTTCAGGTCGGCCGACTGCGCGTCGAGGAAGGTCTTGCGCTCGCGCGCGGCCGCCAGTTCCTCGAGCGCGGCCATGTTGACCGGGCCCAGCGCGTTGATCGCGTTGTTGATCCGCGTGACTTCGCCCTGCAGATACGAGGGCTTCATGTCGCCGTTGAGCTTGCCGGCCAGCGCGGCCTCGTCGACCTCGGCCGCGGACAGCTGCTCGGCGAACTGCTCCTGCGCCAGGCGTGCCGCCTGCTCCTTCAGCTGCAGTTCGGTGATGCGGTCGCGCAGCGGTTGCAGGCTGCGCTCGGCGGCCAGCCGCTGCTCGTCGGACTGGCGCAGCTGCGCCGACAGCGCGTCGAGCTCGATGCGGGCCGCGGCCAGCTTCTGCTCGCGTTCGGCACGCAGCTCCAGCGCTTCCTGCAGGCCGGTATGCGCGGTCTGCTCGTTGATCGTTTCCAGCTCGGCGCGCGCGTTCTCCAGCGATTCGGCGATGCGCTCGCTCTGGTCGCCGGCGACCTGGATATTGCGGCGCAGCTCGTCGATGCGGGCCGCCAGATTGCGCTCGGCGAACACGGCCTCCTGCGCGGCGCGTTCCAGATCGCGCAGCTGCTGGCGCGCGTCGGACAGCTTCGCATCCAGCGCTTCGTAGGCCATCTGGTGGTCTTCGTGCGCGGCCTGCATCTCGGCCAGCTCGGTATCGTGCCGCTCGAAGTTGGCCTCGGATTCGGCCTTCAGCGCGCGCTGTTCGTCGATCTGCGCGGCGATTTCCTCCAGTTCCTCGCGGATCTGGCTGCTGCGCGCGGCGTAGCGCTCCATCGCCTGCGACAGCTTGAGCACGTCCATCTGCAGCCCGTGGACGCGCCGCGTGACGCGCTCGCTGTCGGCGCGCGCTTCCACCAGCTTGCGGCTGCCCTCGGTATAGGCGGCCTCGGCACGTACCGCCTGCGCCTTGGCCTCGTCGGCCAGCAGCGTCTGCGCGCGGGCCTGCTTCTGCAGATTCTCGATTTCCTGCTCGCGCGCCAGCATGCCGGCCTGCTCGGAGTCGGCGGCATACAGATGCACCGAGCTGCGGCCGACCAGATGGCCCTCGGCGACGACGAAGGTCGCGCCCTCCGGCAGGCTGGCGCGGGCGGCCAACGCCTGCTCCATGTCGTCGGCGGTGTAGACGTCGGCCAGCCAGTCCTGCATCACGGCGCGGATGCCCGGCTCGGTGATCTGCAGCAGCGACATCAGCGGGCGCAGTCCGGCCGGCGCCTCGCCCGGGCGTGCCGCGGGCGGCGGCGCATAGAACGCCAGCTTGGCGGGCGGCGCGTCGGTCAGCAGGCCCTTGACCCAGTCGAGGCTGGAGACTTCCAGCGCGGCCAGCTTTTCGCGCAGCACCGACTCGAGCGCGTTTTCCCAGCCCGGTTCGATATGGATCTTCTTCCACAGGCGCGGCAGTTCGGCCAGACCGTGCCTGGCCAGCCAGGGCTGGACCTTGCCTTCGCTCTGCACGTTCTCCTGCAGCTGGCGCAGCGCGGCCAGGCGCGCCTCCAGCGCCGCGATCGCCGCCGCTTCGCTCTGCACGCGCTCCTGCGCGGCGCGGCGTTGCGCATCGAGCCGCGGCAGATTGTCCTCGGCCTCGGCCAGCGCGGCCTGCGCGTCCTCGAGCATCGCCTCGTGTTCGGCCAGCTCGGCGCGCAATTCCTCCAGCCTGACGTCGTCGGGCCGGTCCAGGCCCTTTTCCTCGCCGGACAGGCGTTCGCGGCGCTGCTCCAGCTGCTGCAGCATCTGGTCGGCGTTGCGCTGGTGCGCGGCCTCGAGCTTGAGCGCCTGCTCGGCCTGCATGATGCCGGTGCGCTGCTCGTTCAGCAGCGCCTGCGCGTCGCGCCATTGGGCTTCCAGCGTCGGCAGCGCTTCGCTCTGCTGCTCGACCGCCTGCTGCGCCTCGATGGTGCGGCCCTCGGCCAGCGCCAGTTCTTCTTCGGCCTGCTCGAGTTCGTCGCTGGCCTGCTGGGCCTTGGCCTGCCACTGCTCGCGCTGCGCCGTCAGCGCGGCGATCTGCGCCTGCACGCGGTTGCGCGATTCGACCACATAGCGGATCTCGGCCTCGAGCTTGCTGACCTCGGTATTGGCCTCGTAGAGCGCGCCCTGGGCGGCGTGCATGCCGTCGGAAGCGGCGTAGTGCGCGGCGCGCAGCGTCTCCAGCTCGGCCTCGACGTGGCGCAGCTGCGCGGTCTGCGCTTCCAGGTCGATCTGCGCCTGCTCGATCGCGCGCTGATGGCGTTCCTGCTCGGCCAGCGCCTCGCGCTTGCGCAGCAGCCACAGCAGATGCTGCTTCTCCTCGCCCTCGGCCTGCAGCGCCTTGAAGCGCTGCGCGACCTCGGCCTGGCCCTCGAGCTTGTCGAGGTTGGCCGACAACTCGCGCAGGATGTCCTCGACGCGGGTCAGGTTCTCGCGCGTGTCCGACAGCCGGTTCTCGGTCTCGCGGCGGCGTTCCTTGTATTTGGACACGCCGGCCGCTTCCTCGAGGAAGATCCGCATGTCGTCGGGCTTGGCCTCGATGATCCGCGAGATCATGCCCTGGCCGATGATCGCGTAGGCGCGCGGCCCCAGGCCGGTGCCCAGGAAGATGTCCTGGATGTCGCGCCGGCGCACCGGCTGGTTGTTGATGTAGTAGGACGAGGTGCCGTCGCGGGTCAGCACGCGCTTGACCGCGATCTCGGCGTACTGGCTCCACTGCCCGGCGGCGCGGCCCTCGGCGTTGTCGAACACCAGCTCGACGCTGGCGCGCCCGGCCGGCTTGCGCGCGGTGGAACCGTTGAAGATGACGTCCTGCATCGACTCGCCACGTAGCTCGGAGGCGCGGGACTCGCCGAGCACCCAGCGCACCGCGTCGATGATGTTGGACTTGCCGCAGCCGTTGGGACCGACGATGCCGACCAGTTGGCCGGGCACTTGGAAATTGGTGGGATCGACAAAGGACTTGAAGCCCGCCAGCTTGATCGAGGACAGTCGCACGGTTGGTCTTGAATGGGTTCGAATCCGTGGTGAGGCACGCCCGGGAGCGGCACCCAGAAAGGCCGGACAGCGTGCGCGACGCCCTGTGCCGACGTGCCGCCCGCACCGCATTCGTCGCGTACTTGTGCCCGAAAATTGGCGCTAATCATACCATCGGTGTGACGCCGTCCAGCCGGATTTACCGGCAGTTACGGGGCCGTTGCCGGCCGCTTCCCGCGCCATCCGGGCGGCATCCCGGCCGCACCGGCCGGGTCTTGCGGCGCTGCCGCGGCACGCCGGTGCCGGGCCGCCGATGGCGGCGCC
>NZ_AMPR02000242.1:0-4262 GCF_000307735.3 Cupriavidus sp. HPC(L)
CCTGCTGTCGCCGCATACCCGCACGCTGATGCAGGCGGCCGATCCGCGCCACTTCGCCACGCGCCATCCGGTCGCGATGCCGGTCGAGGCCGACCGGCTGGCGGCGCGCTTCGCCAGCTGGTACGAGCTGTTCCCGCGTTCGCAGAGCGGCGACGCCGAGCGCCACGGCACCTTCGACGACGTGATCGAACGCCTGCCGGCGATCCGCGCGATGGGTTTCGACGTGCTGTACTTCCCGCCGATCCATCCGATCGGCCGCGCCAACCGCAAGGGCCGCAACAACAGCCTGCGCGCCGCGCCGGACGATCCCGGCAGCCCGTACGCGATCGGCTCGCCCGAGGGCGGCCACGACGCGATCCACCCGCAACTGGGCACGATCGAGGACTTCCGCCGGCTGCGCGCGGCCAGCGCCGAGGCGGGGCTCGAGCTGGCACTCGACTTCGCGATCCAGTGTTCGCCCGACCATCCGTGGCTGCGCGAGCATCCCGAATGGTTCGCGCACCGGCCCGACGGCTCGCTGCGCTATGCGGAAAATCCGCCGAAGAAATACGAGGACATCGTCAACGTCGACTTCTACGCCAAGGGCGGCGCCGCCCCTGCGCTGTGGATCGCGCTGCGCGACGTCGTGATGTTCTGGGTCAACGAGGGCGTGCGCATCTTCCGCGTCGACAACCCGCACACCAAGCCGCTGCCCTTCTGGGAATGGATGATCGCCAACGTGCGCGAGCGCCATCCCGACACCATCTTCCTGGCCGAGGCCTTCACGCGGCCGAAGATGATGGCGCGGCTGGCCAAGCTGGGCTTCAGCCAGTCGTACACCTACTTCACCTGGCGCAACCACAAGCGGGAGTTGATCGAGTACATGACCGAACTGACGCGCTCGCCGCTGCGCGAATATTTCCGGCCGCACTTCTTCGTCAACACGCCCGACATCAACCCCTACTTCCTGCACGACTCGGGACGGCCTGGGTTCCTGATCCGCGCCGCGCTGGCGACGCTGCTGTCCGGGCTCTGGGGCATGTATAACGGCTTCGAGCTGTGCGAAGGCACGCCGCTGGTCGTCAACGGCGTGACCAAGGAGGAGTATCTGGATTCGGAGAAGTACCAGCTGCGCGCCTGGGACTGGAACCGGCCCGGCAATATCGTTGCCGAAATCACGCGGCTGAACCAGATCCGCGCCAGCCATCCGGCGCTGCAGAACCACCTCGGCCTGCGCTTCCTGCACGCGAGCGACGACGCGGTGCTGTACTTCGCGCGCTATGTGCCGACCTCGCACGATGCGGACGCCGGCTTCGGCGACGACGTGCTGCTGGCCGCGGTGAACCTGGACCCGCGCGCGGTGCGCGAGGCCGATATCGAACTGCCGCTGTGGGAATGGGGCCTGCCCGATCACGGCGCGCTGGCCGCCGAGGATCTGATGCACGGCCATCGCTTCCAGTGGCAAGGCAAGCATCAGCGCATCCGGCTCGATCCGCATGCGCTGCCGTTCGCCCTCTGGCACGTCAAGCCAAGACGCGAGGAGTCTGCATGAAGCGCCTCTCCGAGCGCGGCAGCACCGCGCTGCTGAACGCCGATCCGCTGTGGTACAAGGACGCGGTCATCTATCAGCTGCACATCAAGTCGTTCTACGACGCCAATGGTGACGGGGTCGGCGACTTCGCCGGTCTGCTGGCGAAGCTCGACTACCTGGTCAGCCTCGGCGTCGACACGATCTGGCTGCTGCCCTTCTATCCCTCGCCGCGCCGCGACGACGGCTACGACATCGCGGACTACCGCAACGTCCATCCGGAATACGGCACGCTGGCCGAAGTGCGGCGCTTCATCGCCGCCGCTCATGCGCGCGGGCTGCGCGTGATCACAGAGCTGGTGATCAACCACACCTCCGACCAGCATCCGTGGTTCCAGCGCGCGCGCCATGCCAAGCCGGGCTCGGCCGCGCGCAATTACTACGTCTGGTCCGACACCGACCAGGCCTACAGCGGCACGCGCATCATCTTCTGCGATACCGAGAAGTCCAACTGGAGTTGGGACCCGGTGGCCGGGGCGTACTTCTGGCACCGCTTCTATTCGCACCAGCCGGACCTGAACTTCGACAATCCGCTGGTGTTGCGCGACGTGCTGTCGGTGATGCGGTTCTGGCTCGATATGGGCATCGACGGGCTGCGGCTCGACGCGGTGCCCTATCTCGTCGAGCGCGAGGGCACCAGCAACGAGAACCTGCCCGAGACCCATACGGTGATCCGCCAGATCCGCAAGCATCTGGACGACCACTACCAGGGCAGGCTGCTGCTGGCCGAGGCCAATATGTGGCCCGAGGACGCGCAGCAGTACTTCGGCGGCGCGCCGGCCACCGGCGAGCGGCCCGCGCACGGCGACGAATGCCACATGGCCTTTCACTTCCCGCTGATGCCGCGCATGTACATGGCGATCGCGCGGGAGGACCGCTTCCCGATCACCGACATCATCCGCCAGACCCCGGAGATTCCGCCGAACTGCCAGTGGGCGATCTTCCTGCGCAACCATGACGAGCTGACGCTGGAGATGGTGACCAGCAGCGAGCGCGACTACCTGTGGGAGGTCTACGCGTCGGACCGCCGCGCGCGCATCAACCTGGGCATCCGCCGCCGGCTGGCGCCGCTGATGGAGCGCGACCGCCGCCGCATCGAGCTGATGAACAGCCTGCTGTTCTCGATGCCCGGCACGCCGGTGATCTACTACGGCGACGAGATCGGCATGGGCGACAACATCCACCTGGGCGACCGCGACGGCGTGCGCACGCCGATGCAGTGGTCGCCCGACCGCAACGGCGGCTTTTCGCATGCCGATCCGGAAAGGCTGGTGCTGCCGCCGCTGCAGGGCCCGCTGTACGGCTACGAGGCAGTCAACGTCGAGGCGCAGTCGCGCGACACGCATTCGCTGCTCAACTGGATGCGCCGCATGCTGGCGCTGCGGCGCCAGCACCGCGCGTTCGGCCGCGGCAGCTTCCGCTTCCTGTTCCCCGGCAACCGGAAAATCCTGGCCTATCTGCGCGAATACGAGGGCGAGCACATTCTTTGCGTGGCCAATCTGTCGCGCGCGCCGCAGGCGGTCGAGCTGGACCTGTCCGAATTCGAAGGCCGGGTGCCGGTCGAGATGCTCGGCGCGACCCCGTTCCCGGCAATCGGCCAGCTGACCTATCTGCTGACGCTGCCGCCCTATGGCTTTTACTGGTTCGTGCTGTCCACCGAGGCGCAGCCGCCGTCCTGGCACGTCGACGCGCCGCAGCAGATGCCCGAGCTGATCACGCTGATCATGCAAAACACCGCGCAAGCCGACCTGACCGAAGCGTCGCGTCGCATCCTGTCGAACGAAGTGCTGCCGGACTACATCGCGCGGCGCCGCTGGTTCGGCGCCAAGAGCGAGAAGATCCAGGGCGTCACCATCGCCTACGCGGTGCCGTTCGGCGCCGCCGCGCCCGGCGAAGCGATCTATCTGTCCGAGGTCGAGGTCGCGCTGAAAGAGCGCAGCGAGTGCTACCAGCTGCCGGTCAGCGTACTGTGGGACCACGACGCGCCCGGCGCGAGCGTGCCGCAACTGGCGCACGGGCTGGCGATGGCCCGCGTGCGCCGCGGCAGCCGGGTCGGCCTGGCCACCGACGGCTTCGTCGTCGAACGCTTCGCCCGTGAGGTGGTCAAGGCGCTGCGCGCCGGCACGGAGATCGCCACGCCGCGCGGGCAGATCCACTTCCGCGGCGGACCGGGCCTGGCGGCGCTGGCGCTGGAGGACGATCCGGTCCAGTGGATGTCGGCGGAGCAGTCCAACAGTTCGCTGTCGTTCAACAACTCGGCGGTGCTCAAGCTGGTGCGCCGCGTCTCCGGCGGCATTCATCCGGAAGCCGAGATGACGCGCTACCTGACCGAGCAGGGCTACGCAAATGCCGCCGCGCTGCTCGGCGAAGTGGTACGCACGGGCGCCGACGGCACGCCACATACGCTGATGCTGCTGCAGGGCTACATCCTGAACCAGGGCGACGGCTGGAACTGGACGCTCGACTATATCGGCCGCGCGATCGACGATGCGCTGCCGATGGAGAACGAGAACGGCGACGACGAGTTCACCGAGGCGATGCACGGCTTCGCGGCGATGGCGGCGACGCTGGGCCGGCGCCTGGCCGAGTTGCACGCGGTGCTGGCGCGGCCGAGCGACGACGAGGCCTTCACGCCGGTGCCGGCGGGCGAGGCGCAGGTGCGCGAGTGGACCGACGACGCGATGGCCGCGCTGGA
>NZ_AMPR02000241.1:0-4264 GCF_000307735.3 Cupriavidus sp. HPC(L)
GTGCCGGCGGCGGCGCCACGGCGAACGCCAGGGCGATCGCGGGGATGGCCAGCATGCCGGGCAGCCGCGCCGGGATGGCGCCCCGATGCGATGCCGGACCGATGCGGCGACCTGCGAAGTCGAAAACCATAATGAAATATCGAGAAGAGAAAGACACTGCGCCAGTGCCTGATCCCCGATAATAGCGGCTTGGCCGCGCCGCTGCCGGGGCGGCGCGTGGCCCGCTTTTTTCTGCCGTCTTCCGTTCACCGCCCGATCACGCTTTCGATGTCTCGCCTTTCGTTCCTCCGCCGGCCGGCCCGGTGTTGCGCCGCCCTGGCGGTCGCCGCGCTGCTGGCCTGCTCGCCGCGCTACGACTGGCGGACGATCCAGTCCAACGAGGGCGGGTACGCCGCGCTCTATCCCGCCAAGCCGACCAGCGCCGCGCGCGATGTCGCGATCGCGGGCCGCAAGCTGCCGATGACGATGGAGGCGGCGCGCGTCGACGAGACGCTGTTCGCCGTCGGCGTGGTCACGCTGCCCGGCGACGACGCGGCGCTGCGCGCCGAGGCGCTGTCGGCGATGCAGTCCGGCCTGCTGGCCAATCTCGGCAACGCGCCGACCGAACCGGTACAGACGCGCGCGGTCACGGTGATGTCGTCCGCGCAGCCGCCGGTGGCGCTGCAAGGCATCGAGATCCGCGTGGCCGGGGTGTCGCCACAGGACAAGGCGCCGCGCCGGCTGACCGCGCGGCTGGTCGCCAAGGGGACCAAGGTCTACCAGGCCGTCGTGCTCGAGGCCGGCGATGCCGCGCGCGACCAGCGCCAGGCCGAGCAGGTCGAGCAGTTCCTGGCCGGCTTCCACCCGTTCTGATGCGTTCCCGTACTACCCGTACCAGTCCACGCAGCACCCGCCTCGGCCTGACGATGCGCCCATCCGCGCTGCTGCGCCGGGGCGAGGGCGCGCTGGTGTTCGCCTGCTTCGCGGCCGCCTATGTGCTGTCGTACGCGCTGCGCACGATCAACGCGGTGATCGCGCCCGAGCTGATCGCCGACCTGCGGCTGTCGAACGCCGACCTCGGCCTGCTGTCGTCGGCCTATTTCCTCGCCTTCGCCGCGATGCAGCTTCCGGTCGGCCAGTGGCTGGACCGGCGCGGCGTGCGCCGCGTCGAGACCGTGCTGCTGCTGATCGCCGCGGCCGGCGCGCTGGTTTTTGCGCTGGCCGGCTCGGCGGCGACCCTGTGGCTGGGCCGGGCGCTGATCGGCGCCGGCGTGTCGGCCTGCCTGATGGCTTCCTATACGGCGTATCGCCGCTGGTTTCCGACCGCGCGCCAGAGCCAGCTGTCGGTCTGGATGCTGGTGGCCGGCAGCGGCGGCGCGCTGATGACGACACTG
This sequence comes from Cupriavidus sp. HPC(L), assembly GCF_000307735.3. NCBI lineage: Bacteria > Pseudomonadati > Pseudomonadota > Betaproteobacteria > Burkholderiales > Burkholderiaceae > Cupriavidus > Cupriavidus sp. HPC(L). The sequence continues at coordinate 1,374 of NZ_AMPR02000241.1, forward strand.
CCGGTGCAGGCGGTGCTGCCGTGGCTGGGCTGGCGCGGCGTGTTCCTGGTGATGGCGGGCCTGCTGCTGGCGTCGGCGCTGGCGCTGTATCGGGGGCTGGCGCGGGTCGAGCGGCGCAGTGCACGGCTGGCGCGCCGGGCGCAGCCGGATAGCGCATCGGCCGAGTCCGCCAATTTCGCGGCCGACATCGGAAGCGCCGGCGGTAACGTCGCGGCGCAGGCGCCGACGGCGATGGCCGGCGGCTATCGCGCGCTGCTGCGCCACCCGGCCTTCGTCCGCGTGATGCCGTTCGGGCTGCTGAACCAGGCCGGCTTCATGGCGGTGCAGACGCTGTGGGTCGGCCCGTGGCTGGTCGACGTGCTCGGCTTCGGGCCGGACCGCACCGCGCAGATCCTGTTCCTGTTCAATATCGCGCTGCTGGCCGGGTATCTGCTGCTGGGGTGGCTGGCGCCGCGGCGCGCGCGCGACCCGGTCGAGTCCGCGCGGCTGGTGATGATCGGCGCCGGCCTGACGCTGGTGCTGCAGGCGGCGATCGTCGCCTGGACCGCGCCGGCGGCGTGGCTGCTGTGGCCGCTGCTGGCGATGTGCGCGAGCACGCTGTCGCTGATCCTCAGCACGCTGAGCCTGGCGTTTCCCGCCGAGGTGGCGGGGCGCGCCAACACCACCTACAACCTGCTGGTGTTCGGCGGCAGCTTCCTGATCCAGTGGGGGCTGGGTGTCGCGATCGATCTGTTCCGCGACGCCGGGCTGCCGCAGGCCGACGCCTTCCGCGCGGCATTGGGCGGTCTGCTGGCGCTGCAGCTTGCCGGCTACCTCTGGTATGCGCTGGTGCCGCGGCTGTGGAAGCGGGCGGCGGGCTGAACGCCGCCGGCGCTTGAAGCGATCCGGGGATTCGAAAAGGTCCAGGGGTTGGAAAAGGCCGGGGTTTGGGGAAAAGCCCGGGGTTTGGAAAGGCCCGCGAGGTTCGAAAAGGTTCGAGCTTAGGCAAAGACAAGAAGGAGCAAATCATGCGTTGGGAAATCTGGCTCGCCTATTTCGCGGCCTGCTGGGCGATCGCGGTCTCGCCGGGCTCGGGCGCCGTGCTGTCGATGAGCCACGGACTGTCCTATGGGCTGCGCAGGACCACCACGACGATCCTCGGCCTGCAAGTGGGGCTGCTGATCGTACTGCTGGTCGCCGGCGGTGGGCTGGGCGCGCTGCTGCTCGCGTCCGAGCACGCGTTTGCCGCGGTCAAGACCGTCGGCGCGCTGTACCTGATCTATCTGGGCGTGCAGCAGTGGCGCGCGCGCGTCGAGCAGGAGCCGGCCGATGCGCGCGGCGACGGCCGGTCACCGGGCGGCATCCGCGTGGCCGCGATGAGTCCGCGCCGGCGGTTCGCCACCGGGCTGCTGACCAATGTCACCAATCCGAAGGGCATCGTCTTCATGGTCGCGGTGCTGCCGCAGTTCATCGATGCGGCGCGGCCACTGGCGCCGCAGCTGGCGATCCTGGCCGTGACGATGTGCGCGGTCGACCTGGTCGTGATGCACGGCTACGCGCTGCTGGCCTCGCGCATGCAGGGCCTGTTCCGCGATGCCCGCGCGATGCGCTGGCAGAACCGCGTGTTCGGCAGCGTGCTGATGGCGGTCGGGGCCGCGCTGTTCTTCGTGCGGCGCCAGCCGGGCTGAGCGCTGTCGGACCGCCCCGGCTGGCGATCCCCCGGCCGGTTTGCTTCAATGGTGGTTACCCCGCCCCTGGAGCCGACCGATGCCGTGCCGCGCCGACCATACCGTTCCGCCAATAGAAGACCCGCCACCGCCCGGCGTGCCACCCGATCATCCGCCGATCGAGGAAGAGCCGGAACCGCCGGGCGAGCCGCCCGAAGCTCGCCTTCTGGCTTGATGTACCGCAATGCGCCGCCACCGCGCCGGTTCGCTTCCCTCTCCCCCGACCCCTCTCCCGCCAGCGGGAGAGGGGAGCCGATCGCAGGCGGGTCAGCTAGGCGGGACGCAATACCCGCCGATACTGCACCGCCTCCGCCGCGTGTGCCGCGCCGACGATGTCGGCGCCGGCCAGGTCCGCGATGGTCCGCGCGACCTTCAGCACGCGAAAGTACGACCGCGCCGACCAGCCGAGCCGCGCCATCGCCGCCCGCAGCAGCCCCTGCGCCTGCTCGTCGAGCGGGCAGTGCCGCTCGATCTCCTGTCCCGCCAGTTCCCCGTTGGGTTTGCCCTGCCGTTCCAGTTGCCGCGCCCGGGCGGCCAGCACGCGCGCGCGGATCGACGCGCTGTCCTCGCCCGGCGGGCCGTCCAGCGTCTCCTGCTGGCTTTGCGCCGGCACCTCGATCTGCAGATCGATCCGGTCCAGCAGCGGCCCGGACAGCCGCGACTGGTAGCGCAGCACCTGGTCCGGCGTGCAGCGGCAGGCCCGGGCCGGATGGCCCTGGTAGCCGCAGGGGCAGGGGTTCATCGCCGCCACGAACTGGAAGCGCGCCGGGAAGTCGGCCTGCCGGCCCGCACGCGAGATCGTGATGCGGCCCGACTCCAGCGGCTCGCGCAGGACCTCCAGCACGCGCCGCTCGAACTCGGGCAACTCGTCGAGGAACAGCACGCCGTGATGCGCCAGCGAAATCTCGCCGGGGCGCGGATCGCCGCCACCGCCGACCATCGCGGCCGCCGAGGCGGTATGGTGGGGCGAGCGGAACGGCCGGCGGCCCCAGCGCTCGGCCTGGAAGCCGGCGCCGGTCAGGCTCAGCACCGCGGCCGATTCGAGCGCCTCCTGCAGCGTCATCGGCGGCAGCAGCCCGGGAAAGCGCTGCGCCAGCATCGACTTGCCGGTGCCCGGCGGGCCGATCAGCAGCGCCGAGTGCTGGCCCGCCGCGGCGACCTCCATCGCGCGGCGCGCCTGCCCCT
>NZ_AMPR02000240.1:0-4283 GCF_000307735.3 Cupriavidus sp. HPC(L)
CCTGCCACAACAGCCACGGAAACAGGCGCCGGCCCACCAGCAGCATCAGCGCGACAAACACCGCGACGCGGCCGAGCGTGGCGCCCAGCGTCGCCCACAGCGAGGCGCCGTCCGCGGCCGGCACGGCGCCGTTGCCGCCGGCCGCTATCGCGGCGGCCTGGCCCGATGGAACGGTGCCGAGCACCTCCGCCAGCGCGGGCAGCATCACAAGCACCAGCACCGTCACCAGGTCCTCGACCACCAGCCAGCCGACCGCGATGCGGCCGTTGACCGAATCGAGCGTGCCGCGCTGCTCGAGGGCGCGCAGCAGCACCACGGTGCTGGCGACCGACAGGCATAGCCCGAACACCAGCGCATCGGCGAGCGGCCAGCCCCATAGCGTGGTCACCCCGGCCCCAAGCGCGGTGGCAAAGGCGATCTGCACGATCGCCCCCGGGAGCGCGATTCGGCGTACCGACAGCAGGTCCTCGAGCGAGAAGTGCAGGCCGACGCCGAACATCAGCAGCATCACGCCGATCTCTGCCAATTGCCCGGCCAGCGCCATGTCGGCGACAAAGCCCGGCGTGGCTGGCCCGATCACGATGCCGGCCAGCAGATAGCCCACCAGCGCCGGCGCGCCGAGGCGGGCACAGATGAAGCCGAAGACGAGCGCCAGACCGAGGCCGGCGGCGATGGTGGTGATCAGGCTGACTTCATGGGGCACGGGCGGCTCGCAGCGAAGTGATCAAGGGATCGGGAGGATCGGTGGCGCAACGGTCTGCAGTTCATGATAGCAAGCGGGTGTGGCTGGCCGATGTTGCTGCCTTTACCCGCCTGCGGCAGGCAGATGTGTTCTCCCTCTCCCCACCGGGGAGAGGGTCGGGGAGAGGGGGACGGCGGTCGCACTGTCAACGCCGCTTGCCCTCTGCCCCAACCCATCTCCCGCAAGCGGGAGATGGGAGAAAACTGGCGCGAGGGGGATCGCGTATCAAGATGCATCTCTGCAAGCAGAAACACTGCCTCGTTTACACTGTGGCCTTTCGTTTCCCGCCATGCCGCCAGCCGTTCGCGCCGGCCGCCCGTGATCGCCGTTTCATGCCCCCACCATCCCCCGCCCCCCATCAGATCGATCTGGTCGTCTATCCCGGCTTCAAGGCGATGGAGGCGGTCGGGCCGATGACGGTGTTCGACTACGCGAACCTGCAGCTGGCCCGGCGCGGCCAGCCGCCGGCCTATCGCACGCGCATCGTGTCGACCCGCGTCGGCCCGGTGCGTTCCGACACGCTGATGACGCTGGAGGCCACCGCGCGGCTCGACACGGTGCTGCTGCCCGATACCGCGGTGATCGTCGGCGCGCGCGATATCGAAGGGGCGTTGCGCGACGCCGAGGAGATCGTGCCGTGGGCGCGCGCGGTGGCGCCGCGCATCGGCCGGCTGGTGGCGCTGTGTTCGGGATCGTTCTTCCTGGCCGCCGCCGGCCTGCTCGACGGCAAGCGCGCGACCACGCACTGGAGCGTCGCGCCGCTGCTGCGGCAGCGTTATCCCGCGGTGGCAGTCGATCCCGATGCGATCTTCGTGCGCCAGGGCACGCTGTGGACCTCGGCCGGCGTCACGGCCGGCATCGACCTGGCGCTGGCCATCGTCGAGGAGGATCTGGGGCGGGAGATCGCGCTCGATCTGGCGCGCGAGCTGGTGGTCTTCCTGAAGCGGCCCGGTGGCCAGTCGCAATTCAGCGTGCATCTGGCCAGCCAGACCACCGGCCACGCCGGCGTGCGCGAGGTGCAGGACTGGATCCTGCGCGACCTGACGCGCGCGTTCACGATGAGCGAGATGGCGGCGCGGGCCGCGATGAGCGAGCGCAATTTCCGCCGCGTGTTCGCGCGCGAGACCGGCGCCAGTCCGACCGCCTTCATCGAATCGGCGCGGCTCGAAGCGGCGCGCCGCCTGCTGGAGCAGGGCGAGCTGCCGCTGAAGGCGGTGGCCGCGCGCAGCGGCTTCGGTTCCGACGAAGCGCTGCGGCGCGCCTTCCTGCGCCATCTGGGCATCACGCCGCGCGACTATCGCCAGCGCTTCGGCGCGGCGGCCTAGGCTCGATCGCGCCGCGCCGCAAGGACCGGCGCTTCAGGGCGCCTGCAACTGCGCCGCATGATGGCGCAGATGGTCCTCCATCCAGGTCGCGATGAAGTAGTAGCCGTGGTCGTAGCCCTGGTGGCGCCGCAGCGTCAGCGGCTGGCCCACCGCGGCGCAGGCCGCCTCGAAGGCCTCGGGATGCAGCTGGTCGGCGAGGAACTTGTCGGCCAGGCCCTGATCGATCAGGATGCCGCCGGGGAAGGGCGCGGCGGGTTGCGCCCGCATCAGCGCGCTGGCATCGTACTGCAGCCATTGCGCGCGATCCTCGCCGAGGTAGCGGCCGAACGCCTTCTCGCCCCAGGGGCATTGCGACGGCGCGGCGATCGGCGCGAACGCCGACACCGAGCGGAAGCGCTCGCGATGGCGCTGCGCCAGCACCAGCGCGCCGTGTCCGCCCATCGAATGGCCGAAGATGCCGATGCGCCGCGGATCGGCGCCCAGCTCGCCGACCACCAGATCGTAGAGCTCGCCGGCCACATAGCTTTCCATGCGCCAGTGCGCGCGCCACGGGGCCTGCGTCGCGTCCAGGTAGAAGCCGGCGCCGGCGCCGAAGTCCCACTCGTCGGCCTCGCCGGCGATGCCGGTGTCGCGCGGACTGGTATCGGGCGCGACCAGGATCAGGCCGAGCTGCGCGGCCAGCCGCTGCGCGCCGCCCTTGATCATGAAGGTCTCTTCGGTACAGGTCAGGCCGGCCAGGTAGAACAGCGCCGGCCGCGGCGTGCCGACGCCGGCCAGCGCCGCCGGCGGCAGGAAGACCGAGAAGCGCATCGGCAGGCCGACCGCGGTCGACGCATGCCGGTAGAAGCGCTGCACGCCGCCGAAGCAGCCGTGCTCGGAGAGCAGTTCGAGCATGAGCGTCGCGCCTCCGGCCTTCAGTACAGCACCACCGAACGGATCGACTCGCCGCGCTTCATCAGGTCGAAGCCCTCGTTGATCCGCTCCAGCGGCAGCGTATGCGTGATCAGGTCGTCGATGTTCAGCTTGCCGTCCATGTACCAGTCGACGATCTTCGGCACGTCGGTGCGGCCGCGCGCGCCGCCGAAGGCCGAGCCCTTCCACTCGCGGCCGGTCACCAGCTGGAACGGGCGGGTCGAGATCTCGGCCCCGGCCTCGGCCACGCCGATGATGATCGACTTGCCCCAGCCCTTGTGGCAGCACTCCAGCGCCTGGCGCATGACCTTGGTGTTGCCGATGCATTCGAAGGAGTAATCGGCGCCGCCGTCGGTCAGCTGCACGATATGGTCGACGACGTTGTCGACGTCGTTCGGATTGACGAAATGCGTCATGCCGAACTGGCGCGCCAGCGCCTCGCGATTCGGATTGATGTCGACGCCGATGATCTTGTCGGCGCCGACCATCTTCGCGCCCTGGATCACGTTCAGGCCGATGCCGCCCAGGCCGAACACCACCACGTTGGCGCCGGCCTCGACCTTGGCGGTGAACAGCACCGCGCCCACGCCGGTGGTCACGCCGCAGCCGATATAGCAGACCTTGTCGAACGGCGCGTCGTCGCGGATCTTTGCCAGCGCGATCTCCGGCACCACGATGTGGTTGGCGAAGGTCGACGTGCCCATGTAGTGGAAGATCGGCTTGCCGTCGAGCGAGAATCGCGAGGTGCCGTCCGGCATCAGGCCCTTGCCCTGGGTCGCGCGGATTGCCTGGCACAGGTTGGTCTTGCGCGACAGGCAGAACTTGCACTGGCGGCATTCGGGCGTGTAAAGCGGAATCACATGATCGCCCGGCTTCAGCGAGGTCACGCCCGGGCCCACGTCGGTCACCACGCCGGCGCCCTCATGGCCCAGGATCGCGGGGAAGATGCCCTCGGGGTCCGCGCCCGACAGCGTGTAGTAGTCGGTATGGCAGATGCCGGTGGCCTTGATCTCGACCAGCACCTCGCCGGCGCGCGGACCGGCCAGTTCGACTTCCTCGATGGTCAACGGGGCACCTGCTTTCCAGGCGACGGCGGCTTTGGTTTTCATGGCGGATTCCTTCGGTGGCGGCGCGCGGGGAGCGCGTGGCCGGGTTCGATCGATGGCGGCACGGGTCGGCCGTGCGGGCACGGCGCGGCATTGCCCGCTTCGGCCGACACTGTAATGCCTGCGGCATCGGGCCGGCGCGGCGAGCCTGTCCGCTTGGCCCCGCATGCCGCCATTTTGGCCGAATGCGAGGGCTAG
>NZ_AMPR02000239.1:0-4302 GCF_000307735.3 Cupriavidus sp. HPC(L)
AAGCCGCGCGTGCCCGCGGCGCGCACGGAGCCGCCGCAGATCGCGCAGGCCAGGCCCGCTGCCGCACCCTCGCCTGCCGGCGTCGAAGTGATCCGCGCCGGCAAGCGCGCCATCGAATAGGAAACGACGATGAATCTCCCGCTGCCGAGGGCGCGTCGATCCTGCTTTCAAGCGATACCTGCCTTGTCTTTCCCGATGAATTCATTGCACCGGCCGCGCACGCTGACCGCGTTGCTGTTGACGGCGAGCCTGCTCGGCACCGCGCCGCTGGGCGCGCAGCCCGCGCCAACCCGCGATCCGGTTCGCGATCAGGCCCGCGATCAAGCCCGCGATCAGGCAGAGCCTTCCGCGCAACGGCCCTCGCAACGCGTCACGCTCGCCGTCGGCGCGCAGCGCGAAATCCGCATCGGCCGGCAGCTCGAACGCATCGCCATCGGCAATCCCGAGGTCGCCGACGCGCTGCTGCTCAAATCGCGCGGCGCCAGCACCGCCGTGCTGCTGGTCGCGCGCAAGCCCGGCAATACCGATCTGATGGTGTGGCCGTCCGGCGAGGCGCCGATCCGGTACACGGTGCAGGTCGACGCGATGGCCTCCGATGGCCAGGGCGCGCAGATCGACGTGGCGGGGCAGGGCGCCATCATCCGGGGCCAGTCCCCCGATGCCGCCGCCGCAGCGGGCGCGCGACAGGCGGCGCGCGCGACCGTGGGCAACGGCCCGGTGCTCGACCGCTCGACCGTGCCGGTCACCGGCACCGTGCAGGTCGATGTCCGCGTGGTCGAGATCAGCAAGAACGTGCTGAAGCAGGCCGGCTTCAACTTCTATCGCAACCGCTCGGGCTTCGCGTTCGGCAGCTTCTCGCCGTCCACGCTGACCCGGGCCACGTTCACGCCGCGCCCCGGCGGCAGCAATACCGGCGGGGGCCTCGCCACGGAATCGACCGCGCCGATCAGCAGCGCGTTCAACCTGGTCGCGGCGTCGATGAGCCATGGCATCTTCGCCAACCTGAGCCTGCTCGAAGGCAATGGCATGGCCCGCATCCTGGCCGAGCCGAGCCTGGTGGCGCTGTCCGGTCAGAGCGCGAGCTTCCTCGCCGGCGGCGAGATCCCGATCCCGGTGCCGCAGGCGCTGGGCACCACCACGATCCACTACAAGCAGTTCGGTATCGGCCTGACCGTCACGCCGACCGTGCTGTCGCCGGAGCGGATCGCGCTGAAGGTCGCGCCCGAGGCCAGCGATCTCGATCCTTCGCGCGGCATCGTGATGAACGGCGCGACGATCCCGGCGATCGTCACGCGCCGCGCCGACACCACGGTGGAACTGGGCGATGGCGAGAGCTTCGTGATCGGCGGCCTGGTCAGCCGCAATACGGTCAGCAATGTCGACAAGGTGCCGGTGCTCGGCGACCTGCCGCTGATCGGCGCCTTCTTCAAGAACCTGAACTTCCACCAGGAAGACCGCGAGCTGGTGATCATCGTCACGCCGCATCTGGTGCGTCCGCTGGCCAAGGGGTCGAGCGCGGCGGCGCGGGTCGGGGCCGACGGCCGCACCTCCGCCAATCCACCGGTCTGGGGCAAGTTCCTCGGCGGCGATCTGGTCGATCCGGCGTTGCCGGGCTTTTCGAGGTAGAGGAAGGCATGGACATGACGCTGCCCCCCATCGATGCGGCCCCCGTGGCCAGCAATGCCACCTTCCTGTTGAACACCACCGGCGAGGCGCCGCGGCGCTGGCTCGAACGGGCGCTGGCGCCGCTCGGCCAGGTGCATGCGGTCGATGGCGTCGACCCTGCGCGCGACGGCATCGTCGAGCGGATCGGCACCGCCAATCCGGGCATCGTGTTCCTGCATTTCAGCGCCGAGCATGCCCAGGCATCGACCCGGCTCGGCCAGCAATTGGCCCGGCTGTTTCCGAACCTGCCGCTGGTCGCCCTTGGCGAGGCGCAGGAGCCCGAGTTGATGCTGGCGGCGCTGCGTGCCGGCGTGAAGGACTTCGTCGACATGCGCTCGCCCGCGGCCAATGCGATCGCGACGGTGCAGCGGCTGCTCGCCACGCGCGAGATCGTGCAGCCGGCGCGCCGCGGCAAGGTGCTGGCGGTGCTGGGCGCGCGGCCCGGCGTGGGCGCCACCACGCTGGCGACCAATCTCGCGGCAGCGGCGAAACGCCGGCAGAACGGCGAGGTGCTGCTGCTGGACCTCGGCCTGCCGGCACGCGACGGCGCGCTGTACACCAATGTCGCGCCGGGTTTTCACTTCGTCGAGGCGGTGCGCAATCTGCGCCGCTTCGATCAGGTCTTCGTGCAGACCGCGCTGACCCGGCATGCCGGCGGCGTCGCGGTGCTGCCGCTGCCCCAGACGCTGGCCGAGCTGCGCGACATCTCGTTCTCCGAGGCGCTGACGCTGCTCGGCACGCTGCGCAGCCACTTCGACCTGCAGGTGATCGACCTGGGCGGATTCAGCAATCTCGATTTCATGGCGCAGCTGGTCAAGGTCGCCGACGAGGTGCTGATCGTGGCCGAGCAGAGCGTCGCGGCGATCGTGTCGGCGGCGGAGCTGCTGGAAGAGCTGGGCCGCCGCGAGGCGGGCCGCGAGTCGATGCGGCTGGTGGTGTCGCGCTATCAGGCGCGCCTCGGTCTCGAAGCCGACCAGATCGCGCAGCGGCTCGAGCTGCCGCTGGCCGGCACGCTGCCCGACTGCCGCGAGACGATGCTGGCCGCGATGAACAGCGGCGCGGTACTGGCCGACCGGCAGCCCACCGCGCCCTATGTCCGCGCGCTGGCGCCGATGCTCGAGCGCGTCGGCTATCGCTGCGAAGCGCGCGCGTCGGGCCCCGGATGGCTGGAGCCGATCGCGCAGGCGGTGCAGCGGCTGCGGGCGGGCCATGCAGCGGGCAAGAACAAGGCAGACCATTGAGATGACGAGATGACGCAACCCATCGAATTCTCGGACAACGCCGCCGCGCCGTTTCCGACCTCGCAGGAATTCCACACGATCAAGGAAGCGGCGCACGAACACCTGCTGACGCGCATCGAGGAACTGGGCGCGGAGTTCGGCCGCTGGTCGCGCACGGCCATCCAGCGCTTCGTCGATCTCGAACTGGAGAGCTTCACGCGGCTGCGCCGGATTCCGATCAACGAGGCCGAGCTGCATCAGATCGCCGAGGCGCTGACCAAGGAGCTGGCGGGCTTCGGTCCGATCGAGGATCTGCTGAACGATCCCGCGGTCGAGGACATCCTGGTCAATGGCCATCTCGACGTCTATGTGTCGCGCCACGGCATGCTCGAACGCATTCCGGTGCGCTTTGCCGATGCCGGCCATCTGCTGCGCATCGTGCGCCGGATCCTCGCGCCGATCGGCCGGCGGCTCGACGAGTCGAATCCGATGGTCGACGCCCGGCTGCCCGACGGCGGCCGCATCAACGTCGTGATCCCGCCGCTGGCGCTGCAGGGCCCGGTGGTGTCGATCCGCAAGTTCCGCAAGGATCCGCTGACGCCGGAGGCGCTGCTTGGGCTCGGCACCATGAACCAGGAGATCGGCGATCTGCTCGAGGCCGCGGTCAAGGCCCGCTGCAATATCCTGGTCAGCGGCGGCACCAGCTCGGGCAAGACTTCGCTGCTCAATGCGCTGGCGATCTTCGTGCCGGATAGCGAGCGCGTGATCACCATCGAGGACACAGCCGAACTCGCGCTGAACCACCCGCACGTGGTTCGCCTCGAAAGCCGGCCCGGCGGGTTCGAGGGCACCGGCGTGGTGTCGATTCGCGACCTGCTGCGCAACAGCCTGCGCATGCGGCCGGACCGGATCATCGTCGGCGAAGTGCGCGGCGGCGAGGTGCTGGAGATGCTGCAGGCGATGAGCACCGGTCACGACGGCTCGATGGGCACGATCCACGCGAGCAGCCCGCGCGAATGCCTGTACCGGCTCGAGATGCTGGCCGGCTTCGCGGGCTTCCAGGGCAGCGAGGTCAGCCTGCGCCGGCAGATCGCCAATGCGATCGACTTCATCGTGCAGATCGGGCGGCTGTCGAATGGCAAGCGCCGCATCCTGTCGATCACCGAAGTGACCGGCATGGGCGACAACATCGTCACCACGCAGGAGTTGTATCGGCACGACCCGTATATCGGGCCCGATGGCGTCGAGGTCGACCGCTGGCAGTCGCTCGGCATCCTGCCGCACTCGCCGAAGCTGGCGCGGATGCGCCAGGCCGGTTTTGGCATGGACGATCCGTTGGGACGCTTCGATGTCTAGCGCCGGCCTGGCCCTCGCCGCGATTGCCTTGCTGCTGCTCGGCGCGGGCCTGCTGCTGCTC
>NZ_AMPR02000238.1:0-4322 GCF_000307735.3 Cupriavidus sp. HPC(L)
CACCGGCGCGGCGCGCGTGCGCACCACCACTTCCGAATGCAAGGTTCGGTGCACCGGGCACTTGTCCGCGATCGCCAGCAGCGCCTCGCGCTGCTGCGCGTCGAGCGGCCCGCGCAGCGTCACCTCGCGCTCGATCCAGTCGACCTTGCCATCGCGGGTGTCGCACTCCGCGCAGTCCGCGGCATGGATCTTCTCGTGCCTCAGTGACACGCTGACGTGTTCCAGCGGCCAGCCCTTGCGTTCGGCCACCATCCGGATCGTCATCGACGTGCAGGCGCCCAGCGCGGCCAGCAGCAGATCGTAGGGCGCGGGTCCGCCGTTCAGGCCGCCGAACGAGACCGGCTCGTCGGCCAGCAGCCGGTGCTTGCCGACCGTGACCCGCTGCTGGAACTTGCCCGCGTGGTTTTCCTCGACGCGCACCAGCCCTTCCTCCACCGCGGCGGCCGGCAGCGTGGCCGGATCGATGCCGAGGTAGCGCTGGCTCCAGGCGGCGATCGTGTTGGCGACATAGGTCGCGTCCTCGCGCCGGGTCAGCAGATGGTCGGCATGATCGAGCGAGACAAAGCTCTTCGGATGGCGGGCCGCGATGAACAGCTGCGTGGCATTGTCGATGCCGACCGTGTCGTCGAGCGGGGAATGCATCACCAGCAGCGCGCGCCGCAGCCGCGACACCTTGGCGAGCAGCGCCTGCTCGGCGACGTCGTCGAGAAACTGCTTGCGGATGCGGAACGGGCGGCCGGCCAGCTGCACCTCGGCCTCGCCCTGCGCGGCGATGGTGTCGGCGTGCTCGCGCAGCAGGCCGACCACGTGCGACGGGTCGCTCGGCGCGGCGATGGTCGCCACCGCCCTTGCCTCCGGGATGCCTTCGGCCGCGGCCAGTACCGCAGCGCCGCCCAGGCTATGGCCGATCAGCAGCGCCGGCGCCTGCAGATGCCGGCGCATATGGTCGGCCGCTGCGTGCAGATCCGCGACGTTCGACGAGAAATTGGTGTTGGCGAAATCGCCGCCGCTGCCGCCCAGTCCGGTGAAGTCGAAACGCAGCACCGCGATGCCGTGCTGGGTCAGCGCCTGCGCGATGCGGCTGGCCGCCACCACATCCTTGCCGCAGGTAAAGCAATGCGCGAACAGCGCATAGGCCTTGACCGGCCCGGCCGGCATATCGAGGCGGCCCGCCAGCGGCTGGCCGTCGTGGCCGGGGAACTGGACTTTCTGGTTGGGCGCGCCGGGCGAGTTCGGCGAGTTCGGCGAGTTCGGTGAATTCGACGGATCGGGCATGCGTGGCTCCTGGCGAAAAAAATGGCGGGATGGCCGGTCCTTGCTACTGTAGCCGCTCCGTCCGCCGAAGTGGCCGAAAGGTCATGCAAAACCGGGCGCCGATGACCCATTGAGGGTCCGCGACAGTGGCCTCGCCAGACATGGAGCAGACAAGCACGAGACAAGATGCAGACATGCTGTAGAGCGCCGATTTACACGCGGCGACAAGGCCGATCCGTCACGGGTAATCCCTACATTGTTGCGCTTGGTTGCAATTCCTAACATGAAGTCAATTACAAACCACTTGCACGCCGCCCCCTGAAAACGGCAGTCGCCATCGGGCCGGCCACCGCATCGCAATTCCAGACGTCGCATCAACGGTTCGAGGCTGGCGCACTCGCGGCGCTGCCTCCGGTGTCGTCAACAGCAGCAAGGGGGAAGACAGCATGGCAGCGAAAAACAAGCGCGGTGCGGTATCGCGACGGGGATTTCTGGGCGGGGCGGGGGCTGCGGTCGGTGCAACGGCGCTGGGATTCCCGGCGATCGTCAAGGCACAGGGTCCGGTGACGATGCGCTGGCAAAGCACCTGGCCCAGCAAGGACATCTTTCACGAGTTCGCCGGCGACTTCGTCGCCAAGGTCAACGATATGTCGGGCGGCGAGCTGAAGATCGAGCTGCTGCCGGCCGGCGCGGTCGTCAAGGCGTTCGACCTGATCGACGCGGTCAGCAAGGGCACGCTCGACGGCGGCCACGGCGTGATCGCCTACTGGTATGGCAAGAACTCGGCGCTGGCGCTGTGGGGATCGGGGCCGGCCTGGGGCATGGACCCGAACATGCTGCTGGCCTGGCACAAGTACGGCGGCGGCAAGGAACTGCAGCAGGAGATCTACCGCAGCCTGAACCTGGACGTGGTGTCCTTCCTGTACGGACCGATGCCGACGCAGCCGCTGGGCTGGTTCAAGAAGCCGATCACCAAGCCGGAGGACTTCAAGGGCCTGAAGTTCCGCACGGTCGGCCTGTCGATCGACATCTTCACGGGGCTGGGCGCCGCGGTCAACGCGCTGCCCGGGGCCGAGATCGTGCCGGCGATGGACCGCGGCCTGCTGGACGCTGCCGAGTTCAACAACGCGAGCTCGGATCGCGCGCTCGGCTTCCAGGACGTGTCCAAGGTCTGCATGCTGCGCAGCTTCCACCAGTGCTCGGAACAGTTCGAGATCCTGTTCAACAAGAAGCGCTACGACGCGCTGCCGCCCAAGCTGCGCGCACTGATCGCCAACGCGGTGGACGCGGCCTCGGCCGACATGTCGATGAAGGCGATCGACCGCTACTCGAAGGACTATCAGGCGCTGCAGCAGCAGGGCGTGAAGTTCTACGCGACGCCCAATTCGGTGCTGCAGGCGCAGCTGAAGATCTGGGACGAGGTGGTGGCGCGCAAGGAAAAGGAAAACCCGATGTTCAAGAAGGTCAACGACTCGATGAAGGCGTTCGCGATGCGCAGCACCCGCTGGCAGAACGACACCAACGTCGACTACCGGATGGCCTCGGCGCACTACTTCAGCAAGCGCAGCTGAACGCGGGGGCGCGATCGTGCAAGGCCTGCTGCTGGCGATCGACAGGATCAGCACCCTGATCGGTCAGGCCGCCTCGTGGCTGATCGTCGCGTTGACGCTGATGATCAGCTACGAGGTGTTCTCGCGCTATGTCCTGTCGGCACCGCACGCCTGGGTGTTCGACGCGAGCAATATGCTGTACGGCGCGCTGTTCATGCTGGCCGGCGCCTATACGCTGGCCAAGCGCGGACACGTGCGCGGCGACATCCTCTATGGTTTCCTGCCGCCGCGCGCGCAGGCCACGATCGACCTGGTGCTGTACCTGGTCTTCTTCTTCCCCGGCGTGATCGCGCTGGCCTGGGCCGGTATCGACTTCTTCGAGGTCTCGCTGGCGCAGAACGAGCACTCGTCGATCGCGGCCGACGGCCCGCCGATCTATCCGTTCAAGGCGGTGATTCCGGTGGCCGGCGCGCTGCTGCTGTTGCAGGGCGTCGCCGAGACGATCCGCTGCGTGATCTGCCTGAAGCGCGGGCATTGGCCGATGCGCGAGGGCGATGTCGAGGAAGTCGACGTGGACAAGCTCAAGCAGATGGTCAGCGCCGACGCCGCGGCCGGCACGGTGGCAACGCCGGCGGTCGGGGAAGGTGGCGAAGTGCGGGATCACCGCAATGAGCGGGACGAACGGCATGACCGCGACCAGGTCGATGCGCCGGTTCAACGCGACGCGCCCACTACCGATCCCGGTCCACACCATCCCGGCCCGGCGGATCCGCACCATCCCCGCGATCGCCACGACGATCGCGAATCGAAGCCAGCGCGCGAAACCGACGGAGCGCCGCGATGAGAAAGGAACTATGGTTCGGCGCCACGCTGATGGCGCTGATCGTCGTCGCGGTGCTGGTGCTGATGCCCTCGCCCGCCGATTGGACCAACGGACATCTGGGCCTGCTGATGCTGGCGCTGATCGTCGCGGCGATCATGCTGGGCTTTCCCACCGCGTTCACGCTGATGGGCATGGGCGTGCTGTTCGCCTGGCTGGCCTATCGCCACGCCGACCCCAACATCGCCGTGCAGCAGACGCTGGACCTGATGGTGCAGCGGACCTATGCGGTGATGACCAACGACGTGCTGATCTCGGTGCCGCTGTTCGTCTTCATGGGCTACCTGGTCGAGCGCGCCAACCTGATCGAGCGGCTGTTCCGCAGCCTGCATCTGGCGCTAGCGTGGCTGCCGGGCTCGCTGGCCGTGGCCACGCTGATCACCTGCGCGGTGTTCGCGACCGCCACCGGCATCGTCGGCGCCGTCGTCACGCTGATGGGACTGCTGGCGCTGCCGGCGATGCTGCGCGCCGGCTATAGCGCGTCGCTGTCGGCCGGCTCGGTCACCGCCGGCGGGTGCCTCGGCATCCTGATCCCGCCGTCGGTGCTGCTGATCGTCTACGGCGCGACCGCCGGCGTGTCGGTGGTGCAGCTGTATGCGGGCGCCTTCTTCCCCGGCCTGATGCTGACCGGCCTGTAT
>NZ_AMPR02000237.1:0-4323 GCF_000307735.3 Cupriavidus sp. HPC(L)
ACGGCCCGGCGGACGCTGCGGCCCGCCGGCGGCAACGACGCCGCCACCGCCAAGGCGATCGGCACCGCCTGCGCGCAACTCGATGCCGGCAACGCCAACACGCATCGTCATCTGATCGCGACGCGCGTGATCCAGCATCTGCAGGCGCGCGGTTCCGCGCAGGCGCTGGCCGAACGCAGCATGGCGCGCGCGCTGATGCGCACGCTCGGTGCCGATGCCGAAGTGGTGGCCGCGATCGAGGCCGCGCAGACGCCCGAGCAATGCCGGCTGGCGTTGAAGCTGGTGCAGCGCCATCTCGACGGGCGCTGCATCGATCCGGCGCGCGCGCAGCAGGCAGCGCCGATGCGCGAAGCCGATGACGCGTCGACGTCGCCGGAGGCGGCGCGGTACGAGGCAAATCATGATGCAGATCACGACGCAAATCGCGATGCCCAGGAAGACGACGCCCGCACGCCGCTGTTGCGCCGGATGGCCGACAGCGCCGGTGCCGGTCTCGCTGCCAGCCACGGTTGAACCGCCGGGTAGCGGCGGCGCGCTGGCGCTACCTTGACGGCTGCGCGGTCCCGCCTGGCAGGCCCCTCGCGCAGCGCGCCAGGTAGTCTTCCAGCGGCATCGGCCGCCCGATTGCATAGCCCTGCGCATAGTCGACGCCGATCTCGCGCAGCACGTCCAGCGTCGCTTCGTCCTCGACCGATTCGGCCACGGTCAGGATGCCGAGCCGGTGGCCGATGTCGTTGATCGAGCTGACGATCTCGCGATCGACGGCGCTGCTGGCCAGATGCCGGATGAAGCTGCCGTCGATCTTCAGGTAGTCCACCGGGAACTGCTTCAGATAGGCGAACGACGACAGGCCGGCGCCGAAGTCGTCCAGCGCCATCGTGCAGCCGGCCTTGCGCATGTCGGCGACCAGCCGGTTGGCCGCGGCCATGTTGTTGATCAGCGCGGTCTCGGTGATCTCCAGCCGGATGCGGCTGGCCGGCAGCACCGAGTTCGACAGCTCGGCATGCAGGAACGGCAGCAGGAAGGGCTCGCCCAGCGAATTGGCCGACAGGTTGATCGACACCGACAGCCCGGGTACCGCCAGCAGCCGCGCGCCGAAATCGCGCAGCACATGCTGGATGACCCAGCGGTCCACATGGCCCATCAGGTCATAGCGCTCGGCCGCCGGAATGAAGGCGCCGGGCATCACCAGGCTGCCCTGCTCGTCGACCATGCGCACCAGGATTTCGATATGGGACGCAGGTGCCGATGCCGGCGATGCAGGCGACGATGCAGGCGACGAGGCTGGCGACGCCGGTCCGGACCCCGGCGCCAGCGCGCGGATCTCCTGCGCGAACAGCCGGAAGCGGTTGGCCTCCAGCGCCGAATGGATGCCCGCGGCGACCTGCAGCTCGCGATGGTGGCGGCGCGCGTCGCTCTCGTCGCGGCGATAGACCGACACGCGGTTGCGCCCCGCGGCCTTGGCGGCGTAGCAGGCCACGTCGGCACGGCTCATCAGCTCGCCCAGCGGCGGCGCCTCGCGATCGATCGCGGTGATGCCGACGCTGGCGCCGACATCGTAGACCCGGCCTTCCCACGGGAAGCGCCGCGCGCGGATCGCGTCGATGACCTTCAGGCAGACGCGCTCGCCCTGGTCCACCGAGCAGTTGCGCAGCAGCAGCGCGAACTCGTCGCCGCCCAGGCGGGCCAGCAGGTCGTCCGGCCGCACCTGGCTGCGGATCACGTGGCCCAGCTCGCGCAGCAGCACGTCGCCGGCGGCATGGCCCGCCGTATCGTTGACGATCTTGAAGCGGTCCAGATCGATGAAGCACAGTGCATGGTGCTGGTCGAACTCGCGCGCCGACTCGCAGGCCTCGCGCAGGCGCTGCTCGAACCAGATGCGGTTGGGCAGCCCGGTCAGCGCGTCGTGCATCGCCGAATGCGCGAGCTTGCGCTGCAGCGCGCGGGCCGCCGTGATGTCCTGGAACACCAGCACCGCGCCGATCACGTCGCCGCGCGGCGTCAGCACCGGCGCGGCGGAGTCCTGCACGTCGTGGCGCTCGCCATGGCGGCTGATCAGCACCGCGCCATCCTCGAGATAGACCGGCCGCAGCGTCTGCAGGCACTTGGCGACCGGGCAGGCGATCGGCTGGCCGCTGGTTTCGTCGACCACGTGGAACACCGTGGCCAGCGGCCGGCCGTCGGCCTCGGCCATGGTCCAGCCGGTCAGCTGCTCGGCGATCGGATTGATGAAGGTGATGCGCAGCGATGCATCGGTGCAGATCACCGCATCGCCGATCGATCGCAGCGTGATATGCAGGCGCTCCTTCTCCTCGAACAGCGCCTCGGTCAGCCGATGGTGCTCGGTGATGTCCCAGTTGGTGCCTACCATCGACAGCGCGGTGCCGTCCTCGGCGCGCGACACCACCGCCATCGCGCGGATATGCCGCACCTCGCCGTCGGGCCGCCGGATCCGGTACTCGGTATCGAAGGGCTGCGCGCCCTTGACCGCCTGGCGCATCTCGTGCCGGGCGCGTACCACGTCGTCGGGATGCACCAGCGCGATCCAGCCGTCGAGGTCCGGTGCGCCGTCGGCGGCCGCGGTGCCGTGCAGCGCGTGCATGCGGCGGTCCCACGACAGCGTGCCGGCGGCGATGTCCCATTCCCAGATGCCGACCCGGCCGGCCTCGACCGCCAGTTCGGTGCGCCGCGACAGCGCCTCGAGCCGCTGCTGCGCGAGCTTGTGTTCGTGGATGTCCTCGACCTGCGCGATGAAATGCAGCGGCGCGCCCGTGGCCTCGTCGCGCACCAGCGATACCGCCAGCAGCGCCCAGATGAAGTTGCCGTCCTTGCGCCGGTAGCGCTTTTCCATCCGGTAGCTGTCGATGTCGCCGGCAACCAGCCGTTCGAGCTGCGCCAGATCGGCGGCCAGGTCGTCCGGATGCGTGATGTCCTGGAACGGAATGCGGCTGAGCTCGGTCGCGCTGTAGCCGAACAGCTCGCAGATTGCGCGGTTGACCTGCTGCCAGCGGCCATCGACGCTGACCAGCGCCATGCCGATCGCCGAATGGTGCATCGCCTGGCGGAAGCGCCGTTCGCTGCCGCGCAACTCGCTGCGGTCGCGGCGGTTCTGTTCGCTCAGATAGGCGATGCAGACCGGGAACACCAGGATCAGGCTGGTCGACAGCTTCATCGCGTGGGTCAGGAACTGCGGCGCGTCGACCAGCCCGGCCTGTGCAGCGGCCAGTCCGAGCATCACCGTGACCAGCATCGACAGCAGCGTCAGCAATGCGGTGGCGAACGGGTTGGTAAACAGCGCGGCGACCACCAGCGGCAGCGACAGCACGCCGAACGGATCGTGGGTCTGCACCACCGCCACGCCGCCGACGGTCGCGGTCAGCAGCAGCAGCCCGGCCACCCGCGGCAGCCGCGTGCGGGGGAAGGTGTCGCGCAGCCGCTCGCGCGAGTAGGTCACCGACAGCGGCACCAGCATCAGCATGCCCATCGCGTCGGCGCTCCACCAGGTCGACCAGATGTCGCCGATGGGCCGGCCATAGGCGAGCGAAATTGCAGCGGAGCCGATGGTGGCGCCGATCACCGGGGCCAGCGTGCACGTCGCGCCCAGCATCAGCGCGAAGCGGGCCAGCGGCACCGCGCTGGCGCGGCCGATGCCGCCGCTGATGCTCGGCGCCAGCCACGCGACGAACAGGATCTCGGCGATGTTCGAGGCGCCCAGCACCAGCGCGAGCCACCACGGGTCGCCGAACATCGCGTTGGCGGCAATGCCCGCCACCAGCATGCCGGCCAGCATCCAGGCACGCTCGCGCGGCGGCTGGTGCAGCGTCACGCCGGCACCGAAGGCGGTGGCCAGCCAGACGATGGCGGCGTTGCCCGGATAGCGCGTCAGCGCGATGCCGGCGACGGCTAGCAGGAAGAACAGCGCGGACACAAGCGAGACGCGTTGCCAGCGGGGCAGGGCGGGCAGGGGCGGTTCCGGATCGGACGTCATGGGAACGTGGATGGGCGCATGGCGTGGTGCCGGCGGCGGGCGGACAAGGTGCGGGGCCAGGGGTGTCCCCCGCCATGCGGCGCGGTGCCGGGCAAAAGGGGACCATGCCGGACGCGGGTCCGGCAGCATCGGGCGACTATAGCGCCGGGCCGATGCCGGCCATGCGCCGATCAGGCGCAAAGTCGGGGCGCATTTGGGGGTGGCGTTGAGCGGCGTTTTGAGGTAGGCGGGCCCGGTAGTGCGGCGAGTGGGGGGATTGGGGCAGGGATTGAGGCGCGGATTGGGGCAGGGATTGAGGCGCGGATTGGGGCGCGGATTGGGGCGGGGATTGGGGC
>NZ_AMPR02000236.1:0-4331 GCF_000307735.3 Cupriavidus sp. HPC(L)
GCTACGCGCGCGGGCCGCTCATTCCGGAGTTCCAGGCGTCTTGCCGCGCGTCTCGGCGGCGCGCAGGAAGTCGAAGTCGACGCCGCGGTCCGCCTGCGTCACGGACTGCAGGAACAGCTTCAGATAGCCGCGCGGTGCGCTCGGCTCGCGCACCGGACTGGCCGCACGGCGCCGTTCCAGCTCGTCGTCCGGCACCAGCAGGCTCAACTCGCGGCGGCTGACGCTCAGGCGAATCCGGTCGCCGGTGCGCACCAGGGCCAGCGGTCCGCCCACCGCGGCTTCCGGCGTGACATGCAGCACCACCGTGCCGAACGCGGTGCCGCTCATGCGCCCGTCCGAGATCCGCACCATGTCCTTGACGCCGGCGCGCGCCAGCTTGCGCGGGATCGGGATATAGCCGGCTTCCGGCATGCCGGGCGCGCCCTTCGGTCCGATGTTCTTCAGCACCAGCACATCGTCGGCGTTGACGTCGAGATCGTCGCCGTCGATGCGCTCGACCAGGTCCTGCGAATGCTCGAACACCACCGCGCGCCCCTCGTGCTCCATCAGCGCGGCGTCGGCGGCGGACTGCTTGATGATCGCGCCGCCCGGCGCCAGGTTGCCGCCGAGCACGGCGATGCCGCCCTGCGGATAGATCGGATCGGCGATCGGGCGCACCACGTCCTGCGCGAAGCCCGGCCCGGCGGCGTCGAGCTCCTCGCCCAGCGTGCGTCCCGTGACGGTCAGCGCATCGAGCCGCAGCAGCGGCCGCAGCTCGCGCAGCAGCGTGGCCATGCCGCCGGCCTTGTGGAAGTCCTCCATGTAGTGCTGGCCGCTGGGCTTCAGGTCGAGCAGCACCGGCGTCTCGCGGCCCATGCGGTCCAGCGCCTGCATGTCGATGTCCAGCCCCATGCGGCCCGCGATCGCGGCCAGGTGCACGATGCCGTTGGTCGAGCCGCCGATCGCCAGCAGCACGCGCAATGCATTCTCGAACGCGGCCGGCGTCAGCACCTTGTCGATGGTCAGCCGTTCGCGCGCCATCGCGACCGCGCGGGTGCCGGTCAGCTCGGCGATGCGGATGCGATCGGCGGTGACGGCCGGCGGCGTGGCGGCACCGGGCAGGCTCATGCCCATCGCCTCGGTCAGGCAGGCCATCGTGCTGGCGGTGCCCATAACCGAACAGGTGCCGACGCTGGCGACCAGCTGGTCGTTGACCTGCGCGGTCTCGTGCGCGTCGATCTCGCCCGCGCGGAACTTGCCCCAGTAGCGGCGGCAATCGGTACAGGCGCCGACCCGCTCGCCGCGATGCGAGCCGGTCAGCATCGCGCCGGTCACCAGCTGGATCGCGGGCACGCCCGCCGAGGCCGCGCCCATCAGCTGCGCCGGCACGGTCTTGTCGCAGCCGCCGATCAGCACCACCGCGTCCATCGGCTGCGCGCGGATCATCTCCTCGGTATCGATCGACATCAGGTTGCGCAGCACCATGCTGGTCGGCGCGGCGAAGCTCTCGTGGATCGAGATCGTCGGGAACGGCATCGGCAGCCCGCCGGCCAGCAGGATGCCGCGTTTGACCGCCTCGATCAGCTGCGGCATGTTGCCGTGGCATGGGTTGAAGGCGCTGCCGGTATCCGCGATGCCGATCACCGGCCGCTCGAGCGCGGCGTCGGTATAGCCCGATCCCTTGATGAAGGCCTTGCGCAGGAACAGCGAGAAGCCCTGGTCGCCGTAGTTGGTCAGGCCCTGGCGCAGGCCGGTGTCGGGCCGGGTATCGCTTCGGGTATCGCCTCGGGTATCGCTGGGCGTATCGCGTCGCTTGTCGTTGCCGGATGCGTCGGGTGTCTTCGAAATCGTGCTCATGGTGGGTGCGGAAATGATCGGTCTCGCGAATGCCTGTCAAACGATGTCGTCCCCGCGCAGGCGGGGACCCAGTGACTTAAAAAGACGCTGGGTTCCCGCGTGCGCGGGAACGACGAGATGAATGCGGAATCGGCTTCAGCTGTCCGATTCGATGCCGGCGTCGGTGATCACCTTGTGCCAGCGGCTCACCTCGTCGCGCAGCCGCTCGGCGGCCTTGTCCGGCGTGGTGGCGGGCAACGCGTAGACGCCCTGCTGCAGCAACTGCGCCTTGACCGCCGGCATCTGCAGCATCTTCGCCAGCGCGGCGTTCAGCCGCTGCACCACCGGCGCCGGCGTGCCGGCCGGCGCGAGCACGCCAAAGGTCGAGCTGACATCGAGCGCCGGCATGCCGCTCTCGCCGGCCGCCGGCACGTCCGGCAGCATCGAGATCCGTTTCGCCGCCGCCACCGCGACCGGCCGCAGCTGGCCGCTCTTGATGAAGGGCTGCGCCGCGGGCACGGTCTCGACCATCATGTTGACCTGCCCCGCGACCAGGTCGGTCATCGCCGGGCCGCTGCCCTTGTACGGCACGTGCACCATGTCGATGCCGGCCTCCTTGCGGAAGATCTCGGCCGCCATCCGCTGCGGCGCGCCGGCGCCCGAGCTCGCGTAGTTCAGCTTGCCGGGATTGGCCTTGCCGTACTGGATCAGCTGCTGCAGCGTGGTGACCGGCAACTGCGGATTGACCACCACGACCAGCGGCACCGAGCCGACCACCATCACCGGCACGAAGTCCTTCAGCAGATCGTAGCGCAGCCGCCCCTTCTCCAGCGTCGCCATCGTCGAATGCGAGGTCAGCGCGCCCATCAGCAGCGTGTAGCCGTCCGGCGCGCTCTTTGCGACCGCCTCGGCGCCGATATTGCCGCCGGCGCCGCCGCGGTTCTCGACCACGACCTGCTGTCCCAGCGCCTCGCCGAGCCGTGCGGCGACGATGCGGCCGATCACGTCGGTGGCGCCGCCCGGAGGATAGGGAATCACCAGGCGCACCGGCTTGTCCGGGTACGCGGCCAGGGCGGCGGGCGCGAGCGCGGCCCATAGCGGCGCGGACAAGGCGAGCAGGCCGGCGCGCAGCCAGGTCCGGCGGCGTCGCTGGAATGAGAGGATCGGCTTGGTGGTCATGGGGTCTCCTGGATCTCGTTGTCGTGGGCGCTGTCCTCGGGCCTCGCGTGGGAACGCATCGAGGCACGGGGCGCCGTGACGGCAAGTGTGGAGACGGGCGGCGGGCGGAAGAAGCGGTTGCCGCACCGATTAACCAAAAAATTATTTTGGTCCGGGCGGATCGCGCCGGCTAATCATCGATCGGAGTTTTTGATGCTCAGCGCCAAAATCATTCGTTTCATATCGCGAGTCCTGCTCAGTACAATCGGCCTGGCTTCGCGCGGATCCCGCCGCTGTCGACGCCCCCGCCGAACCCTTCGCTTCTCTCTCGATTCCATCACACCATGACCGAATTCGTGATTCCACCCTGTCCGCAGGCCAGCGTCGCCGTCGCCGGCAGCGACGCCCGCTTCCCGATCCGCCGCGTGTTCTGCGTGGGACGCAACTACGCCGCCCATGCGCGCGAGATGGGCAAGGACCCCGACCGCGAGCCGCCGTTCTTCTTCACCAAGCCGGCCGATGCGGTGGTGCCCGCGCAAGGCACCGTGCCCTACCCCCCGCTGACGGACAACCTGCACCACGAGATCGAAATGGTGGTCGCGATCGGCACGGGCGGCACCGACATCGCCGTCGAGCGCGCGCTGGATCATGTGTGGGGCTATGGCGTCGGCGTGGACCTGACGCGCCGCGATCTGCAGGATGTCGCCAAGTCGATGAGCCGGCCGTGGGACTGGGCGAAGGCCTTCGACGCGTCCGGCCCGTGCGGGCCGCTGCAGCCGGCCAGTGCGGTCGGCCATCCGGCCCAGGGCCGCATCTGGCTCGAGGTCAATGGCGAGGTGCGCCAGCAGGGCGACCTCGACGAGATGATCTGGCCGGTGGCCGACGTGATCGCCTATATCTCGCAGAGCGTCGCGCTGGCCCCCGGCGACCTGATCTTCACCGGCACGCCGGCCGGCGTCGGCAAGCTGCAACCGGGCGACGCGGTGCGCGGCGGCGTGCAGGGGCTCGGCGAGTTCGTGTTTACGGTGGGTCAACGCCGCGGTTGAGCGCGGACGCGTCTTTCGCTGTCATTCCCGCGCAGGCGGGAATCCAGCGTCGTTTTCAAGCCGCTGGGTCCCCGCCTTCGCGGGGACGACAGCGCCGCCAAGCAAAAAGGCCACGGCATGGGACCGTGGCCTTTTGTTTGCGTGGCGGCAAGCACCACGCAGCGTTCAATCGAAGCCCAGCTCCTGCAGCTTGCGCGTGATGGTATTGCGGCCGATGCCGAGCCGCGTCGCCGCCTCGACGCGGCGGCCGCGCGTGACGCCCAGCGCGGCCTCCAGCACCGCCTTCTCGAAGCGGCGCGTCAGCAGGTCCAT
>NZ_AMPR02000235.1:0-30858 GCF_000307735.3 Cupriavidus sp. HPC(L)
CAGCGTCTCCAGATACAGCAGCATCAGCCGCACGTCATCATCGTGCGCGACGGCGAGCGCCAGGTCGCTGACGGTGACGTCGGCCTGGTTGCCGGTGGCATGCATGTGCCGCACGCCGATGCCCTGGTGGCGCAGCAGGCCGTAGACCATCGCGCCCATGCCGCCGCTCTGGCTGATCACCGCGACCGGGCCATCCTGCGGCGGTACTTCGATGAACATCGTCGAGAAGCTGGCGATCGCGCCGCTGCCGAAGTTGGCCAGGCCCTGGCTGTTGGGGCCCACCATGCGCAGGTCTCCCGCGCGCGCGATATCGACCATCTTCTGCTGCTGGCGCCGGCCTTCCTCGCCCGCTTCGCCGAAGCCCGAAGCGATCACGATGGCCGCCGCCACGCCCAGCCGCGCGCAATCGGCGACCGCCTGCACCGCCGCGTCGCCCGCGACCACGACGATGGCAAGTTCCGGCGCTTCCGGCAGCGCGTCGAGCGACGCGTAGCTGCGCAGGCCCTGGATCTTGTCGCGCTGCGGGTTGATCGGATACAGCGTGCCGCGGTAGCCGTGCTGCTGCATGTAGTGGATCGGCCGGCCGCCGATCTTGTGGATATGGTCCGAGGCGCCGATCACCGCGATCGATCGCGGCGTCAGCAGGGCCTGCAGGCCGCGGGGGAGAGAAGCTGCCATGTCGTTTTCCTGTCAGTCCAATGGGTAAGGCGGAGCGATGGATAAGGCGGAGCGATGAGTCAATCAATGGAAGGTCAGTCGATCGTCGCCCCGGACGTCTTGACCACGCCGGCCCATTTGTCGATCTCGGCGCCGAGGAAACGGCCCGTGGCGTCGGGCGACGTCCATTCCGCGCCGAAGCCCTGCGTGGCGAAACGCGAGCGGACCTCGGCATCGTCGAGTACGGTACGCAGCGTCTTGCTCAGTGTGTCGATCACCGGAGCCGGCGTGCCGGCCGGCGCCAGCAGCGCGTTCCATGCGGTGGCCTCGTAGCCGGCCAGGCCGGACTCGGCAATCGTCGGCACATCGGGCGCCGCGGGCGAGCGCTTGCTGCTCGTCACGGCCAGCGCCTTGAGCTTGCCGTCGCGCACGAACGGCATTGCCGACAGCATCGTGTCGAACATCACCGTGGCCTGACCGCCGATCACATCGGTCAGCGCTGGCGCGCTGCCCTTGTACGGCACGTGGGTCATGCGCACGCCGGCCATCGCGTTGAACAGCTCGGCCGACAGATGGGTCGATTGGCCATTGCCGGAACTGGCAAAGGTGACCTGACCGGGCTTGGCCTTGGCCAGCGCGATCAATTCGGCGACATTGCGCGCCGGCATCGACGGCGCGGTCACCAGCACCAGCGGTCCGCGCGTCAGCAGGCTGACCGGCGCGAAGTCGCGGCGCGTGTCGTAGCCCGGCTTGCGGAACAGGGTCATGTTGATCGCGTGCGCGGTGGTGGCGACCAGCACGGTGTAGCCGTCGGGCGCGGCCTTGGCGACGGCCTCGGCGCCGATGTTGCCGCCGGCGCCCGGCCGGTTCTCGACGACCACCGGTTGCCCGAGCCGCTCGCCAAGCTTCTGCCCCACCACGCGCGCGACGATGTCGGTGGGACCGCCCGGCGGATAGGGCACCACCATCCGGATCGGTTTTGCGGGCCAGGTTTCCGCATGGCCAGGCCGCGGCAACACGGCGCACAGGGTGCCAAGCGCGAGCATCGACAGCAGGGCGCGCAACGCATGCCGTCTGGAGGGGAGAGATGGACGGGCGAGCGCGGCCCGCCGATGCTGCTGATTCGGCTGCATAGGTGTCTCCATGTGGTTGTTATGCTGTGCGGGAATCGCCGCCGGCGAATCACTGCCCGCCATTCCGACCGCTATTCCGGACCGCTATTCCGGACCGCTATTCCAAGCCGCTATTCCCGCTGGAATCGCAACAGCGTGCGCTCGCCATGCCGGAAAAAGCCCGCGCGTACACGGTCGCCGATTGCCACGCCGGCCTCGGCATGGCCCATCACGCGGGGCCCTTCATCGAGCGTGGCCAGCACCAGCGTGTAGGGGACCAGCGCGCGGAAGCTGTCGTCCGGCGCGCGCGCGACCTCGGTCACCGCATAGACGGTCGCTGCGCCGGCGGCATCGCGCCACGCGAGCCGGACGCTGCCGCAGCGCTGGCAGGCATGGCGCTCCAGCGATTGGGCCGTGCCACAGTCGCCGCAGGACTGATAGCGAACGCGGCCGGCTTCCAGACCCGCGGTATAGGGATGACGCCCCTGGGGCAGGACGTCATCGGCGGAATTGGCTGAGCTCGGCATCACAGGGCCTCCAGCACCAGGCTGACATGGGAAGACAGCACGCCGCCATCGGCATGGAACAGCGCGCGGCGACGCGGACCGATCTGGCGGTCCCCGGCACGCCCCGCGAGCTGCCGGGTCGCCTCGACCAGATGCATCAGCCCGCCCGCGACGCCTGAGTGGCCGAACGCCAGCAGGCCGCCATGGGTATTGAGCGGCAGCGCGCCATCGATATCGAAGTCGCCGGCCAGCAGCCGCGCATGCGCGCCGCCGCGTGGCGCCACGCCGATCTCTTCGAGCAGCATCAGCAGCGTGATGGTGAACGAGTCGTAGATCGCCAGATAGTCGAGCCGGTCGACACCGATGCCGGCCTCGGCGAGCGCACGCGTGGCCGCGTCCCTGGCGCCGGTCGTCATCACGCTGTCGATCGCGCACAGATGCTGATGGCGATGCGCCTGCCCCGCGCCGGTGATCCGTACCGGCTGGCCGGACCCCGGTTCCGCCGACACCACCAGCGCCACCGCGCCGTCAGAGATCGGACAGCAGTCCGACAGCAGCAGCGGCGTCGCCACCGGCTTGGCGGCGCAGGCGGCGGCCGCGCTCAACGGTTCGCGCAGATGCGCATCGGGATGCGCGGCCGCATGCTTGCGCATCAGCACGGCGAAGTCCGCCAGGGCGTCGCGCGGCAGGCCGGTCTCCACCAGATAGCGCGACGCCAGCAGCGCGTAGTACGCCGGCACCGAGGCGCCGTTCGGCACCTCGACCTGCGGCTCGCCGACCTGGGCCAGCGTCTGCACCGACTGGTCGCGGCTCTGCCCGCTCAGGCGGTTCTCGCCGGCCACGACCAGCACATGGCGGCAGCGGCCGGCGCGCACCAGCTCGCGCGCCAGCATCGCCATCGCCCCGCCGGTCGCACCACCGGCGGCCATGCCGTGCGCATAGGCGGGTTGCAGAGACGCATATTCGCAGAAGCGGTCGGCCAGCATCAGATGCGGCAACGTGGTCGCGTAACCGCACAGCACGCCGTCGATGTCGCCGCGCGACAGCTCGGCTTCCGCCAGCGCGGCGTCGGCGGCCTGCGCCATCAGCGTCAGCGGCGTGCTGCCGGGCAGCCTGCCGAAGCGGGTATTGCCGGCGCCGCGCAACCAGGCGGCGCGTTGCGTCGATTCGCTCATGTCCGGCCCATGTCAGCGCTTCAGCAGCGGGCACTTCGACTTTGACGGCGGGATGAACGCCTGGTCGCCGGGCACCGTGGCGAGGACCTTGTAGTAGTCCCACGGATACTTCGATTCGGCCTGCGTCTTCACCTCGAACAGGTACATGTCGTGCACCATGCGTCCGTCTTCCCGGATACGGCCGTTGGACGTGAAGAAGTCCTGGATCGGCATCGCCTTCATCTGCTTCATCACCGCGGCGGTCTCGTCGGTGCCGGCGGCCTGCACCGCCTTCAGATAGTGCATCACCGACGAATAGACGCCGGCCTGGCTCATGTTCGGCATCTTCTTGAGCTTGTCGAAATAGCGGCGCGACCATTTGCGGGTGGCGTCGTTCATGTCCCAATAGAACGCCTCGGTCAGCACCAGGCCCGCCGCGGTCTTCAGCCCGATCGCGTGGATGTCGTTGATATAGAGAAGCAGGCCGGCCAGCTTCTGCTTGTTGTCGCGCGTCAGGCCGAACTCGTGCGCGGCCTTGATCGCGTTGACGGAGTCCCCGCCCGCGTTGGCAAGGCCCACGACCTGCGCCTTGCTGGCCTGCGCCTGCAGCAGATAGGAGGCGAAGTCGCTGGCGCCGATCGGATGGCGCGCGGCGCCGAGCACCTTGCCGCCGGTTTCGTTGACCACGGTGGTGGCCGAGTCCTGCAGCGTGTGGCCGAAGGCGTAGTCGGCGGTCAGGAAATACCAGCTCTTGCCGCCGCGCTGGACCATCGCGCGCGCGGTGGTATTGGCGAGCGCATAGGTGTCATAGGCGTAGTGCACCGAGATCGGCGTGCACAGATCGTTGGTCAGCCGCTCGGTGCCGGGTCCCGAGAACACCACGATGCGGTTCTTCTGCTTGGCGACTTCCAGCACGGCGAGCGCGGGCGCGGATGCCGCGACATCGAGGATCGCGTCGACGCGGTCCGTGTCGAACCATTCGCGTGCCTTGTTGGCGGCGATGTCGGCCTTGTTCTGATGGTCTGCGACCACCAGCTCGATCTTGCGGCCCAGCACCTTGCCGCCGAAATCGTCGATCGCCATCTGCGCCGCGGTGGCGCTGCCGCGGCCCGTCACATCGGCATAGAGGCCGCTCATGTCGAGGATCAGTCCGACCTTGACCAGATCGTCGGAGAGGGCCGCTTTCGGCTGGGCCTGGGCATAGGCGGGGCCGCCGAGCGCCAGGGCGCCGCTGCCCAGCATCGCGGCCAGCGTGCGGGAAACGAGGCCGGCAATGCGCCGGCGTGCGGGAAATGGCTTCATGTCGTGGGTCTCCTCCGGATCGTTGGTGTCGCCGCTCAGTGTCGCCGCTCAGACGGTGGCGATCGGTGTGGTGGGCGAACCGACCGCCCCGGGCAGGCGCAGCGGCGGCGCCGTCAGCATGAAGCGGGTGCGGCCATGCTCGCGCAGCCATTGCGCCAGCTCGCGCAGATACCAGAGCTCGCCGAGCGGCAAGCCAAGCTTGAACAGGCAGTGGTGATGCAGCGGCAGCAGCGGATGCGGGCCCGGACCGCTTGGCGGTTGCGCCGGATAGCGCTCCACCGCGTAGTTGTCGGCGATCAGCGCGGCAATGCCGGCATCGGTGATCCACTGCAGCAGCTTGTCGTCGCGCCCGTTCAGCGCGCTGCAGCTGTGGTGCAGCACGTTCTCGTCGGGCTCGCGCTGCATCGACAACACCACCTCGGCAAAACCGGTGCGCAGCAGCAGCATGTCGCCGCGCTCGACCTCGACCCGGTCCGCTTCCATCGCACGCATCAGCTCGTCGTAGCCGATATCGCGGAAGTCGGTGCCGTAGCAGTGCGCCAGGTCGACCAGCACGCCGCGGCCCTGCATGCCCTTGACGGCAAAATTTTCGATGCCGAGCGCGCGCGCCTCGCTGTGTTCGTGATTGCAGCCGTGCGCGGCGAAATGATCGTCGTCGGCGTAGTCGACCGGCCCGACGATATGTTCGTTGGCGCGATAGCCGTTGTAATAGACCCGCTCGGGGCGGCCGTCGCCGTCGGCATCGAACAGCGCGCCGACGTGGGCCAGCGAATCCCATTGCGTCGAATATTGCAGCGACAGCAGCACCTGGTCGTCGCTGATCACGTCGGTGGCCGCGGGGTCGACCTTGGCCAGCGGGAAGTTGACGTAGGGCAGGTCGTCGCGGAAGGTGGGACGCAGCACCGGCGGATGGCGGCGCGGATTGAGCTTGTTGCCGCCGGGATAGTCCAGCGGCAGCGACAGGCAGAAGCTCAGGCCCGCCTGGACCTCCTGCGCAGCCTTGCGTACCTGCTCGGCGCCGATCAGATTGAGCCGCCCGATCTGGTCGTCGGGGCCGAAGTCGCCCCAGGTCGAACCGTCGGGACGTTGTTTCCAGCGCATGCCTGATGTCTCCATGTCGGTGGTCCTCCTTGTTGTTGTTCGGGATGTCCTTTGCGTGGCCGGCGTTTGCGGCGGCAGCCCGCCGGCATTGCGGGGCGGACTCGATTACGGCGTATCGGCTGGCGACAGCGCTGCAGCCGCCGTGCGCGCGGCGGCGCCACGGTGCGGCCAACGGTCCGGCAGCGACGCCTCGATGGCGCCCAGATGGGCGACGATGCCGTCGGCCTCGCGCCGCAGCGCCTTGGCCATCGCGGCCTCCCGTTCGGTGATGCGCTCGTTCAGCGCGGCGATGCTCAGTGCCCCGAGCGGATAACCGTCGGGGCCCGGCAAGGCGATCGCGATGCCGCCCATGCGCTCGACGACCACATCGAGCAGCACCGCATAGCCACGCTCGCGCGTCGCCTCGACATGGCGCAACAGCGCCCCCGTGCTCAGCCGCGGATAGCGCTTGAGCGCCGGCGCCACGCAGCGCAGCACCGCATCGATTTCGTCGTCGGGAAGGGCGGCCAGCAAGGCCAGGCTGCCGGCGCCGACGCCGAGCGGGCGGCGGCTGCCGATATCGAGATAGTTGGCGCGGATCGGGAAATTGCCGAAGCGCAGCTCGGTGCAGACCGATTCCCAGCCGCTCGGCACCGACAGGATTGCGGTGTCCTCGAACGCGCAGGCGAGGCGGATCAGCGCCGGACGGGCCAGGGGCCGCATGTCGAGGCGCCGCAGCGCGGCAGCGCGCAGCACCAGCCATTCCGGCCCGGGACTGAAAGCCTTGGTGGCCCGGTCGCGCGACACCAGGCCCTCGGCGGCCAGCGTGTCGAGCAGACGCAGCGCCGACGCCTTGTCGACGCCCGACGCCTGCGCCAGGTCGGTCAGCCGCGTATTACGCGGATCCGACAGCGCCCGTAGCAGCTGGCAAGCCTTGCGCAGCGACGATCCCTGCGTCGTCATCAGGCCGTCTCCCTGTTCTGGTCATTTCGCGGAATGAAACCGCAGATGCCGTTATAGGGCGACTACAGGGCTGCGTCATTTTGCGACGCATCAAAGTTTCGCCGCGTGAAACACGATTGGCGAACTCGCAACGAACTCCGGGCGATGTGTCGGCCCTGTTCGCTTTACCGGACATTTGCCGGCAGGGCGGAGAAATGTCCGGAATTCCGGATCCGAAGAAAGCTGGCTGGAATCATCAGGCGCAACAACGGGCCGCGGGCTCGACGGCAATCCCTATCCCGCAAACACCGGCTCATCCCGATCGACCTTCGCCGCGGCCAGCAGCGCGTTCAGTTCGGGCACGCACGAACCGCAATTGCCGCCGGCCTTGACGCAGGCGGTGATCTCGGCCGCGCTGCGCAGGCCGTGCTGGCGGATCGCGTCGCAGATGGTATTGCGGCCCACGCCGAAGCAGGAGCAGACCGTTGGGCCGGCGTCGACGCCGGGTTGGGCCGCCTGGCCGATCAGCAGGCCGATGCGGTCCTCGTCATCGAGCAGGCTCTTGGCGAACAGGCTGCCCAGCCAGGCCCGTGCCGGCAGCAGGTCTGACCGCGTCGAGACATAGACGCAGGCCTGCAGCTTGTCGTCGACGACCAGGGCGGCGTGGTAGATGCCGGCGGAACGGTCCTCGTACTCGAGCCAGTCGGCCTCTGGATCGGCCGCGCCGAGCAACTGGCGCGCCCAGGCCGCACGATCGCCGACCGATTCTCGGTCCGCGAATTCGTAGCGCTCGAACCGTTGGCCCGTCACGCGGGTCCACCAGGTCAGCGCACCGCAGTCGAGCCGCTCGCGCGTCAGCGCGAAGCCGTGCCACGAGACCGGAAACGGATCGACGCGCACCGGCGTGTGCTTGAACTCGGGCTCGCCGGACACTGGATCGACCACCGGATTGACCAGCGCGCCGACGCGCGCATCGGAGCTGAACTGTCCGTTCCAGTGGATCGGCACAAAGACGCTGCCGCGCGGGATGCCGCCGCCATGGCGCACGCGCACCACCATCGCGCCCCAGCGGGTCGACACCCGCGCGAGCCGGCCTTCGCCGACGCCGCACAGCAGCGCGTCCTGCGGATGCATGTCGACGAAGGGCTCGGGCAGGTGTTCGGCCAGCCGCGCCGACTTGCCGGTGCGGGTCATCGTGTGCCACTGGTCGCGCACGCGGCCGGTGTTCAGGATCAGCGGGTAGTCCTCGTCGGTCGCGTGGACCGGCTTGCGCGGCGCGGTGGCGACGAAGCGGGCGCGCCGATCCGGGTGCGAGAAGCCACCTTCGCCGAACAGGCGCGCGGTGCCGCCACCGTCCCCGAGCACCGGCCATTGCACCGGTTGCAGCGCGTCGTAGCCTTGTGCGTCGAGGCCGGCGAGGCCGCCGATGTCGAAGGCGCGCGGGACCACATCGTCGCTGCCGACGTCGCTGTGGTTGCCACCCTGGTTCCGATACGCCGACAGCCGCGCATGCTCGTCGAAGATCTCGCGCGGCGAACCGTAGTCGAAGCCGGCAAAGCCCATGCGGCGCGCCACCTGGCAGACGATCCACCAGTCGGCCCGGGCCTCGCCCGGTGCGGGCAGGAAGGCGCGCTGGCGCGAGATGCGGCGCTCGGAGTTGGTCACCGTGCCGTCCTTCTCGCCCCAGCCCAGCGCCGGCAGCAGGATGTGCGCGCTGTCGTTGGTATCGGTGCGGGTCACGATGTCCGACGCGATCACCAGTTCGCAACGCTGCAGCGCGCGCCGAGCCTGGTCGGCGTCGGGCAGGCTGACCACCGGATTGGTGGCCATGACCCACACCGCCTTGATGCGGCCCTGCTCGATCGCCTCGAATAGTTCGACCGCCTTCAGCCCCGGGCGGTCGGCGATGGCCGGTGCATCCCAGAAGGTCTGCACCAGCTCGCGATGGCGCGGCTCGGCCAGCTCCAGATGCGCGGCCAGCATGTTGGCCAGGCCGCCGACCTCGCGCCCGCCCATCGCGTTCGGCTGGCCGGTCAGCGAGAACGGGCCCATGCCGGGTTGGCCGATGCGGCCGGTCAGCAGGTGGCAGTTGATGATGCTGTTGACCTTGTCGGTGCCCGCGGACGATTGGTTGACGCCCTGAGAGTACGCGGTCACGACGCGCGGCGTGCCGGCAAACCATTGGTAGAAGGTCAGCAGGTCGGCCGGATCGATCTTGCAGGCACGGGCGACGGCCGCCAGATCGGCCTCGCCCGCGGCGGCCTGCAGTGCGGCCGCGAGCGCGTCGTCGCCATCGGTATGCGCCTGCACGAACTGCGCATCGGCCACGCCTTCGCGGTGCAGATACTGCAACAGGCCGTTGAACAGCCAGACATCGGTGCCCGGCCGTACCGGCAGGTGCAGGTCGGCCAGATCGCAGGTGGCGGTGCGGCGCGGATCGATGACCACCAGCTTCATCTGCGGGCGTTCCGCCTTGGCCCTGGCCAGCCGCTGGAACAGGATCGGATGGCACCACGCCGTGTTCGAGCCGACCAGCACCACCAGATCGGCGAGCTCCAGGTCTTCGTAGCAGCCCGGCACGATGTCCTCGCCGAAGGCGCGCTTGTGGCCGGCCACCGCCGACGACATGCACAGCCGCGAGTTGGTATCGATGTTCGCCGTGCCGATGAAGCCCTTCATCAGCTTGTTGGCGACGTAGTAGTCCTCGGTCAGCAGTTGCCCGGAAACATAGAGGGCGACCGACTCCGGACCGTGACGGGCGATGATGTCGCGCAGGCCCGAGGCCGCGCGGTCCAGCGCCTCGTCCCACGACGCCCGCCGCAACGCGCCGTCGGCCTCGCGCAATTGCGGATGCAGCAGGCGGTCGTTCAGATCGACGGTTTCGGCCAGCGCCGAGCCCTTGACACACAGCCGTCCCGCGTTGGCGGGATGCGATGGATCGCCGGAGACCTCGACGGTGCCGTCGGCGTGCCGCTGCGCGCGAACGCCGCAGCCGACGCCGCAGTAGGGGCAGGTCGTCTGCACGCTCGCCACCGGCTTGGACCGCGCCGCGGCGTCTTCGGCGATAGCGACTGGAATATCGGAGAGTTTCACACCTTGCCCCTTGCTACTGGATTCCATGTTGGCGCCGTGATGTCACATTCGTCCCCGCGCACGCGGGTACGACGACGGTATCGCCCACCATGTCGTCACGCGGCCACCGCCTCGCACTGCGCCTTGCCGAACAGCAGCCGATTGCGGATCGCGCCGATCGGCGTGCCGTTCTGGATCAACTCGAAATACCACGGACCGTCCTGCACGTCGCCATACAGCACCGCGCCGGCCAGGCGGCCCTGCTGCAGCACCAGGCGCTTGTAGATGCCACGGCGCGGGTCGCGCAGCACCAGGTCCTCGCTGTCGTCGCCGCCGACGATGTCGCCGGCCGAGTACAGCTCGACGCCGCTGACCTTCAGCCGCGTGGCGGTGGCCTGCTGGACATAGCGCCGGTGCCCGGCGCCGGCCAGATGCGCCGCGCAGACGCGGGCCTGATCCCAGATTGGCGCGACCAGTCCGAAGGTCGCCTGGCGGTGCTGCACGCATTCGCCGACGGCATAGATGCGCGGATCGTAGGTCTGCAGCGTGTCGTCGACGACGATCGCGCGCTCGCAATGCAGGCCGGCGGCGCGGGCGAGTTCGGCGTTCGGACGCACGCCGGCGGCCATCACGACGAGATCGGCCGGGATCTGTGTGCCGTCTGCCAGGCGCACGCCGGTAACCCGCGTCTCGCCGAGAATCTCGCTGGTATTGGCGCCGAGCAGGATCCGCAGGCCGCGCCGCTCCAGCGTGCGCTTGAGCAGGGCGGCGGCGTTGGCGTCCAGCTGTCGATCCATCAGCGCGTCGCCAAGATGCAGCACGGTGACGTCCATGCCCTGGCGCAGCAGGCCGTTGGCCGCCTCGAGCCCCAGCAGCCCGCCGCCGATCACCACGGCATGGCGATGCGCGCGCGCGGCGGCCAGCATCGTCTCGACATCCTGGATGTCGCGGAACGCGATTACGCCGTCGAGCGCGTGTCCGGGCACGGGCACGATGAACGGGCGCGAGCCCGTGGCCAGCAGCAGCCGGTCGTAACGGATCTCCTTGCCGGACCGCGAGCGCACCAGCCGGCGCGCGCGATCGATCGCCACGACCGGATCGCCGGCCAGCAGCGTGATGCCATGGCGCGCATACCACTCCTGCGGATGCAGCATGATGTCGTCGACCGTCTTTTCCCCGGCCAGCACCGGCGACAGCAGGATGCGGTTGTAGTTGCCGTGCGGCTCGGCGCCGAACACGGTGATGTCGTACAGATCGGGCGCGAGCGCCAGCAGCTCCTCGACGGTGCGCATGCCGGCCATGCCGTTGCCGACCACGACCAGGCGGGGCTTGTCGGTGTGGGTCATGCCGCCACCCATACCTTGCCGTCGTAGACCCGAGCGGGGTAGGCGTGCACCGAATGCTCCGGCGCCTCGAGGCATTCGCCGGTGCGCAGGTCGAAATGCTGCTTGTAGATCGGCGAGGCCACCACCAGCCGGTCGCCCAGGTTGCCTACCAGCCCGCGCGACAGTACCGCCGCATCGGCATTTGGATCGTAGTTGTCGATCGCGAAGACCTGATTGTCCGGGTCGACGCGGAACACCGCGATCTGACGGTGCCCGACCAGCGCGCAGACGCCGGTGTTCGGCACGATGTCGCGCAGCGCGCAGACCGCGGTCCATTGTTCGGAGGCGTGGGTGGCAAGCTGGCTCATGGATGACTCCTGGTACGGCTGGGTTTGGTACTTGTTCGGTACGCGTTCGATACTCGTCGTCCCCGCGAATGCGGGGACCCAGTGACTTCGAACGTGGACTGAAGACGCTGGGCCCCCGCTTCCGCGGGGGCGAAGACCGAGGCCATCACGCTACCGGGTCCGCCTCGGCGACCCGATCCATGCGGACCAGCGGCACCGCCACAGGGCGCTGCGCCGGCATGCCGCCGCCGGCCACGCGTTGCAGGTTCCGTTCCTCCGGCGTGGCCGGACGGATCTGGCCGCGTTCCTGTACGAACACGACATGCTCGTCCCCTCGCTCGCTGT
The DNA here is from genome assembly GCF_000307735.3 of Cupriavidus sp. HPC(L). NCBI lineage: Bacteria > Pseudomonadati > Pseudomonadota > Betaproteobacteria > Burkholderiales > Burkholderiaceae > Cupriavidus > Cupriavidus sp. HPC(L). Next base: position 11,843 of record NZ_AMPR02000235.1, read on the forward strand.
TGACGAAATGGTGGAAGCGCTGGCGCGTCTGCGGATCGGTGACGGCCTTCTTCCATTCGCATTCGTACGTATCGACGACCAGCTGCATCTGTGCCTCGAGCTCGGCCGCGATGCCCAGGCTGTCGTCGACGACCACGGCCTTCAGATAGTCGAGGCCGCCTTCGAGGTTGTCGCGCCAGACGCTGGTGCGCTGCAGGCGGTCGGCGGTGCGGACGTAGAACATCAGCACGCGGTCGATGTAGCGGACCAGCGTATCGCGGTCCAGGTCGCTGGCGAGCAGCTCGGCATGGCGCGGCTTCATGCCGCCATTGCCGCAGACGTAGAGGTTCCAGCCCTTGTCGGTGGCGATCACGCCGATGTCCTTGCCCTGCGCCTCGGCGCATTCGCGCGTGCAGCCCGACACGCCGAACTTGATCTTGTGCGGCGCGCGCAGGCCCTTGTAGCGGTTCTCCAGCTCGATCGCGAGACCAACCGAATCGCCGACGCCATAGCGGCACCAGGTCGAGCCGACGCACGACTTCACCGTGCGCAGCGACTTGCCGTAGGCGTGGCCCGACTCGAAGCCGGCCGCGATCAGCTCTTCCCAGATCAAAGGCAGCTGTTCGACCCGCGCGCCGAACAGGTCCACGCGCTGGCCGCCGGTGATCTTGGTGTAGAGGCCGAACTTCTTGGCCACGCGGCCGACCGCGATCAGCCCGTCTGGCGTGACCTCGCCGCCCGGCATGCGAGGCACCACCGAATAGGTACCGTCCTTCTGGATATTGGCCAGGAAGTAGTCGTTCGAATCCTGCAGGCTCGCGTGCTCGGGTTTGAGCACGAACTCGTTCCAGCAGGAGGCCAGGATGCTGGCGACGGTGGGCTTGCAGATATCGCATCCGTGGCCCTTGCCGTGCGCGCCCAGCAGCGCGTCGAAGGTGCGGAAGCCGCCGACGCGGACCAGGTGATACAGCTCCTGGCGCGAGTAGGCGAAGTGCTCGCACAAGTGGTTGTTGACCGCCAGCCCCTGCTTCTTCATCTCGGCCTTCATCAGCTGCGTGACCAGCGGCACGCAGCCGCCGCAGGCGGTGCCGGCCTTGGTGCAGGACTTCAGCGCGCCGATGCTGGTGGCGCCGTCGCCGACCGCGGCGCAGATCTGGGCCTTGGAGACGTTGTTGCACGAGCAGATCTGCGCGCCGTCGGGCAGCGCATCGACGCCGAGGCCCGGCTTTGCCTTGCCGTCGGAGGACGGCAGGATCAGGAATTCGGGCGATTCCGGCAGCGGCATCCGGTTCAGCATCATCTGCAGCAGCGTGCCGTACTCGGCCGCATCGCCGACCAGCACGCCGCCGAGCAGGTAGGTGCCGCACTCGGACACCACCAGCTTCTTGTAGACCTCCTTGCGCTCGTCGGCGAACTGGTAGACGCGCGCGCCGGGGGTGCGGCCGTGCGGGTCGCCGAGGCTGGCCACGTCCACGCCCATCAGCTTGAGCTTGGTGCTCATGTCGGCGCCGGTGAAGGCCGCCTCATCGCCGAGCAACTGGCTCGCGGTCACGCGGGCCATGTCGTAGCCAGGCGCGACCAGACCGAAGATCTTGCCCTGCCACAGCGCGCATTCGCCGATCGCGAAGATGTCCGGATCGGAGGTGCGGCACTGGTCGTCGATCACGATGCCGCCGCGCTCGCCGATCGCGAGGCCCGCGGCGCGCGCCAGTTCGTCGCGCGGGCGGATGCCGGCCGAGAACACGATCATGTCGGTGTCCAGGTGCGTGCCGTCGGCGAAGCGCATCCGGTGCGTGCCGTCCTCGCCGTCGACGATCTCGACGGTGTTCTTGCCGGTATGCGCGGTGACGCCCAGCGCCGCGATCTTCCGCCGCAGCATCTGGCCGCCGGCATCGTCGACCTGCACCGCCATCAGCCGCGGCGCGAATTCGACCACATGGGCCTGCAGGCCCATGTCGCGCAGCGCCTTCGCGCATTCGAGGCCGAGCAGGCCGCCGCCGACCACCACGCCGGTGCGCGAGCGCGCGCCACATTCGCGCATCGCTTCCAGATCCTCGATGGTGCGGTAGACGAAGCAGTCGGCGCGATCGCGGCCGGGCACCGGTGGCACGAACGGGTAGGAACCGGTCGCCAGCACCAGCTTGTCGTAGTGCAGCGTCTCGCCGGTCGAGACGGTGACCGTGCGCGCGGTCCGGTCGATCGCGGTAGCGCGCGCGTTCAGCCGCAGCACGAAGCCGGTCTCGTCGAAGAAGCCCGGCTCGACCAGCGACAGGTCGTCGGCGCACTTGCCCGAGAAGAATTCGGACAGGTGAACGCGGTCATAGGCGGGGCGCGGTTCCTCGCACAGCACGGTGACCTGCAGGTTGGCGCCGCTTTCTTCGCGGGCCTGCGCCAGGCATTCGAGCAGTTTGTGGCCGACCATGCCGTGGCCGATGATGACGAGCTTCATGATGCGTTCCTTGTTCGTGGGCGCCTGCGTGGGCATCTCGTGGTGCGTTGTTGTCGGCAGTGGGGCAGGCGGTATTGGCTAGCTGGCGAGCGCGTTCTCGAGCAGTGCCTGTTCGCGGGCCTTGTGCTCCGCGGAGAAGCGCACCGCCACCGCGCACAGCGCCGACAGCACCACCAGCACGCCGAGCACCATCAGGGTTTGCTGCAGGCTGCCCAGGCCCTTCATCAGCAGGCCGGCGGCGACTGCACCGACATTGCCGCCCGCGCCGATGATTCCGGACACGCCGCCCAGCGCCTTGCGGTCGATGAACGGCACCAGCGCATAGGTCGCGCCGCAGGCCATGTGGGTGAACAGGCCGAAGGCCAACATCGCGATCACCGCCAGCACGACCGAATTCGATTGCGAGAACCACAGCAGGCCAAGACCCTCGCCTAGCATCAGCACGAACAGCAGCGTGGTGCGGGCGCTCAGGCCGTGCGTGCGCGCAACCCTGTCCGAGGCCCAGCCTCCCAGCGCGCGGGCGAACAGCGCCAGCAGGCCGAAGCTCGCCGCGGCCAGGCCCGCGGCCTTCAGCGACAGTTCGAACTTGTCGACGAAGTACATCGCGGCGACGTTGTGGATGAAGATCTCGACGCCGAAGCAGGCGCCGTACGTCACGAACAGCAGCCATACCCGGTAGTTGGCGCTGGCTGCGACGAAGCTGGCCCAGCCGCCTTTCTTGCCGCCGTCGATGGCGACGCCGCGCGCGCGCAGATCGGCGTAGTTGCCCTGCGGGCAGTCCTGCGTGAAGCGCCAGTACAGCGCGGCCATCAGCAGCATCGCAACGCCGGGAACCAGCAGCGCGACCCGCCAGCCCATCGTCTCGCTGACGCCGAGCATCAGCACGCCGGCCAGCAGCAGCGGCATCAGACCCTGGGCCGCGCCGCCGCCGGCATTGCCCCAGCCGGCGGACGCGGCATTGGCGGTGCCGACGACGTTCGGCGCGAACATCACCGAGGTGTGGTACTGCGTGATCACGAAGCTCGCGCCGATCGCGCCGATCAGCAGCCGGAAAAACAGGAAGGCCTCGTAGGTCTGCGCCATCGCCACGCCCAGCACCGGAATCGAGCCGAGCACCAGCAGGCCGGTATAGGCCTTGCGCGGCCCATAGCGGTCGCATAGCGGGCCGATGATCAGCCGCACCAGGATCGTCACCGCGACGGCCGCGATATTGATGTTGGCGACCTGATCGGGCGTCAGTCCGAACTCGCCGCGCAGCATCGGCATCAGCGGCGCGCAGGCGAACCAGGCGAAGAAGCAGATGAAGAACGCCATCCACGTCATATGGAAGGCGCGCATCTGTGGCGTGCGGAAGGTGAACAGCGCGATGCGGGTCGCTTTGCTTTCCGCGCTGGAATTCAGGCTTGCATCCGGGCTGAGGGTCGCTGCCATGCTGGCTCCAAGAAAACAAAAGGCGTCCCGAGAGCCGATGCAGGCGATGCGATCGGTTCAGGGGACGCCGTTGTCCTGACGCCGGCGGTGAAGACCGCCGACGCGCTGTGTGTCTGGAGCGGGCCGCCGTTGGTCCGCTCGCGTCACAATTCAGCAAGCGGCATGCCAGCGGGTTTTGTGCTGTTCGATGCGGATACGACGCTGCGGCAGCGCGGCAAAGGTCACGCGATGCGCGCTGTTGGGGCGGGGCGGCACGACGATGGTGCGCCGCAATGCGCGGCGGCGGTGCGCGGGGTCAGCCGGCGCTGGCGAGGTCTGGCGCGCCAGGGGTGACGTCCGCTTGCGGGGAGGAGGGCGAAGCGTTGGACTGGTCCAGCCGGGCCGGCATCGCATGACGCGATCGCACGGTCTTCAGTTCGTTCAAAGGCACTTCGTTGCCAGCCTCGTCGACCAACGCGGCATGGACCTTGAGACCACTGGTGGCCGAGCGCACCTCCACCAGGCCGCAGCCATCCCTCAGATGGCGGTCGCCCCACTGCATCAAGCCAATCAGCACGGGCAGCAGTTCGACGGCGGCGCGCGTAGGCCGGTAGGCGAAGCGCTCCCGCGCCCCCGGCTCGCGGTAGCTGACCCGCCGGAGCAGCCCGGCCTCGGTCAGCGTCTTGAGCCGGGCGGACAGCACGGCCGGCGAGCATTGGAGCCGGGACAGGAAGTCGTCAAAGCGGCTGACGCCGCTCAGCACGTCGCGAAGGATCAGCATCGACCATTTCTCGCCGATCAGGGCGAGCGTGCCGGCGATCGAACAATGACGGAGGTCTTCGGAGGTCGGTTCCATGATCGCAGCATAGCAGGCTGACTTCATTTGCAAAAGTCAGGATCTCGCCTATACTCTGGCTACGATTAATGAAGTCAGGATGCCAGCCATGCCCGCCGTCTTGCGTGCCGCCGAGATTGCCCCCTTCCTGTTTGCCAGGCCCCTGGCCTTCGGCGACTTTCCGCAGACCTGGACCGTCAACGGTGGCCAGATGCTGACGGCGCGCGCAGTACGTCTCGATGACTTCGTCCGCCAGCGGGCCTTCGTCGACGGCCTGTCGCGCGAAAGCCGCTACTACCGCTTCCTGACCGGTGGGTTAGTGTCGGACGACTTGATCGGGCAGTTCGTCCGCAGCCGCTCCGCGCTTGTGGTCACGGCCCGCGGCGATGGCGGCGGCGAGGAAATCATCGTCGCGAATGGGGAATACGCGGTGGGGGAAGCGGGCGTCGCCGAACTTGCCCTCGTCGTCACCGACCGCTGGCAGGGGCGCGGCATCGGCCGCCGGCTGGTGCAGACCCTGGTGCAGGGCGCCAGCGCGCAACGCCTGCGTGCGCTGCGGGGTGAGGTATTGAGCGAGAACCGCCGGATGCTGGCGATCCTGCGCGAGCACGGTTTCTCGGTGCGGCTGCATCCGGACGACGCGTTACTGCACGAGGCCACGCTGACGCTGAACCCGCCGGCCCGGCACGCCACCGAGTGGCTGCCGGAGGACTGGTTCTCGATGCGCTGAGCCGCGGCGGCGCGTTCAGCCTTCAGCGCCTTCGGGGCCTTCAGCGAGGATCTGCCGGATCGCCTGTTCGAACGCTTGCGCCGGCTGACCGCCGGTGACCAGATAGCGATCGTTGAAGATGATCGAAGGCACCGATTGGATGCCCATCGACTGGTATTCCCGTTCCTCGGCGCGGACCTCGTCGGCATAGTCGCCGTTCTCGAGCACGCGGCGCGCCGCGGCACCATCGAGGCCCGCCGATTGCGCCGCCTCGACCAGCACGCCATGGTCGCTCGGATCCTTGCCGTCGCCGTGATAGGCCTGCAGAAGCGCCAGCTTCAGCGGCAACTGCCTGCCTTCGAGCCGGGCCCAATGCAGCAGGCGATGGGCGTCGAAGGTGTTGTAGACGCGCTCGCGCGGACCGAACGAGAACCCGACGTCGGCGCCGCGCTCCCGGATCATCGCCTGCGTCTCAGCGATCTGCGCCGGCGTGCGGCCGTACTTCTTGCCCAGATAAGTGACGATGGCCTCGCCACCGGGTCCCATGTCGGGGTTCAGTTCAAACGGGTGCAGCACGACCCGGGCATCGACCTCGTCGCCAAGACGGGACAGCGCCAATTGCAGCGAGGAAAGGCCGATCGCACACCAGGGGCAGGCGATGTCGGAGACGAAATCGATTTTCAGCGGTTGGGGTTGGGGCATGTGGGGATTCCTGACAGAGGGATTGGATCCGAACGACGGTCGGAATCTTCAATTGGAGCGCGACAGGGTAGCGTGAATATCCGGACCCTGCAGGAGCGGCTCGCATGGAGCCATTCAGGTGCTGCTCCAACCCTGGACCTTCGCGGGAGGCGCAATCAAGCGCAATTCCAATGGTTGCTGCGTCTGTTCTGCTCGTGCAACGGCAAGCTCGCGCCAAGCCTTGGCGATGGCTTGGTACTGTACTTTTAGCGCTGCAGCACACCAGAAGTCATAAGGATCCTTCGCTAGTTGTTCCTCTGTTTCCCGGGCAACCGCAATCAAAGCCTTTACATGCTGTTCAAGAAATTCCGCGCTCACAATGCGATCTCCACGAGTCCTTTCGCTGTAATCCGATCATGGCAAAAACCAAAAACGCCAGACCAGTAAGCCTCTCGCTGGAAACGGTCGCCGCTCCAGGGTCCCTCCATAAAAAAATCCAGCCCAAACTCACTGTCTACATGGTTCTTGTCGATTAGCGGCGCAAGGAGTTCTTTTGTACCCTCCGTCATCTCGCCATCCACTCGGGGATTCCAAAGGATGCAATCGACGTCACGGGGGCCGGGTTTTTCCGTGGCGAACGACCCGTCGAGCCAGAGTGTTGCCTTGACACCGAGGGACTGAAGCTTCTTTATCCAGGCTTCCAACCGAAGATACAACTCTCGCCGCCGCCCGTCGCGCGGGAACCGTTCCACCGCGACGGCGCGAAAGTCCGAAAGCGTGATCCTGTGACGGCCGGGAGGCCACAACGGCGGATAGTCCTGCTTGGGCACGGTTTGGTCCCTTACCAGCGAGTGTCTGGGAGTTCGCCCGGTTGGGCACGGTTTGTCCAGACGGAGCCATTTGCAACCCCTTCATTAGAGAAGGGAGGTCACGAATATACTGTGCATCCATACAGCTAGTGCGGCGCATCGGGACAAAAGCGAACAAGAATGCCGATTCGCAAAACTACCGTCCTTCACCCTCCGCCGTCCGCTACTAGACGACCGGTCTAATTCTGGTATCATTCGGCCCCATGCCACCCTCCACCACCGCTGACGTCCGCCAGCACATCCTCGACACGGCCAAGCCGATCATGCTCCGCAAGGGATTTTCGGCGGTGGGGCTGAACGAGATCTTGCAGGCCGCAGGGGTGCCGAAGGGCTCGTTCTATCACTATTTCGGCTCGAAGGAAGCGTTCGGCGAGGCCTTGCTCGAATCCTATTTCACCGACTATCTGGCGCACCTGGAGCAAATGCTGGTGCGCGGAGAGGGCGATCACGGCCAGCGGCTGTTGCGCTACTGGAACGTGTGGCAGAACGCGCAGAATGCGGACGACCCGGAGGGCAAGTGCCTGGCGGTGAAGCTTGGCGCAGAGGTGTGCGACCTGTCGCAGGCGATGCGCGGCGTGCTGGAACGCGGCACCGGGCAGATCGTGCAGCGGTTGGGCGCCTGTATCGAGGCGGCCTTGCGCGATGGCTCGCTGCGTGGGATCGACGATCCGAACGAACTGGCGGCCACGCTGTACCAGTTGTGGCTCGGCGCCACGCTGTTGGGGAAATTCCGGCAGGACGGCAAGCCGTTCGCGCTGGCAATGGCCGCGACGCGGCAATTGTTGAAGCTGTCGTAGCAGAGCACGGCTGGCGGAAAGACACCGCCAGTGGCGACGCGGAAGGCGCGTCGCTTTTTTTGGTTTCGTTACTAGACGACCGGTCTAATTCTCGGTCGCCGTTCGATTGAACCGACAAGGATTCGCATCATGAAACTGCTGATCGTACTGACCTCGCATGACCGTCTTGGTGACACCGGCCAGAAGACCGGCTTCTGGCTGGAGGAACTGGCGGCGCCGTACTACGTGTTCCGCGACCAAGGCGTCGATATCACGCTGGCCTCGCCGCTAGGCGGTCAGCCGCCGCTGGATCCGAAGAACAGCGACCCGGCCTCGCAGACCGACGCCACCCGGCGTTTCGAGGCCGATGCCGAGGCGCGCGCCGCGCTGGCATCGACGCGCAAGCTGGCCGACGTGTCGATCGACGATTTCGACGCCGTGTTCTACCCGGGCGGCCACGGCCCGCTGTGGGACCTTGCCGAAGACCGGCACTCGATCGCGCTGATCGAACGCGCCGTTGCCACCGGCAAGCCGGTCGCGGCGGTGTGCCACGCGCCGGGCGTCCTGCGCCATGTCAAGGGACCGGACGGCAAGCCGCTGGTCCAGGGCAAGACGGTGACGGGCTTTGCCAATACCGAGGAAGCGGCAGTCGGCCTGACCGACGTGGTGCCGTTCCTGGTCGAGGACATGTTGAAGGCCCATGGCGGCCGCTACGAAAAGGCCGCGGATTGGCAGCCGTATGCCGTCACCGACGGCCTGCTGATCACCGGTCAGAATCCGGCCTCCTCGGAGGCGGTCGCGCACGCGCTGCTCGGCGCCGTGGCGGCACGGGACCATTGAGCCCGCCGCGCGCTGCCGCCTTGCCACCTTGCCACTTGGCTTTACCCGCTGTTTCGATCTCACTGAAGGAAAACGATAGATGTCCGCGCTGTTCCAACCGTTCCAACTGAAAGATGTCACGCTGCGCAACCGGATCGCGGTGCCGCCGATGTGCCAGTACGTCGCCGAGGATGGCGTCATCAACGACTGGCACAAGGTGCACCTGGCCGGCATCGCGCGCGGCGGCGCCGGTCTGGTGATCGCCGAGGCCACTGCCGTCTCGCCGGAAGGCCGCATTACCCCGGGATGCGCCGGGCTGTGGAATGACAAGCAGGCCGAGGCCTTCGCCCCCGTGGTCGGTGCCATCAAGGCCGCCGGCGCGGTGCCCGGCATTCAGATCGGCCACGCGGGACGCAAGGCGAGCGCGAACCGGCCGTGGGAAGGCGATGACCACATTGCCGAAGACGATCCGCGCGGCTGGCAGACGATCGCGCCTTCGGCGATCCCCTTCGGTGCCGGCCTGCCCAAGGTGCCGCGCGCGATGACGCTCGACGATATCGCCCGCGTCCGCGCGGACTTCGTCGCGGCCGCCGAGCGGGCGCGCGACCTCGGCATCGAATGGCTGGAATTGCATTTCGCGCATGGCTATCTGGCGCAGAGCTTCTTCTCGCCCCACTCCAACCAGCGCGACGACGCCTACGGCGGCTCCGCGGAGAACCGTGGCCGCTTCCTGGTCGAGACGCTGGCGGCGGTGCGCAAGGTCTGGCCCGAGCGCCTGCCGCTGACCGCGCGTTTTGGCGTGATCGAATACGACGGCCGCGACGAGGAAACGCTGAGCGAAGCCATCGCGCTGACGCAGCGGCTCAAGCAGGAAGGGCTGGACATGCTCAGCGTCAGCGTCGGCTTTTCGACGCCGCAGGCGAACATTCCGTGGGGTCCGGCATTCCTCGCGCCGGTGGCCGAGCGGGTCCGTCGCGAGACCGGCCTGCCGGTGGCTTCGGCCTGGGGCATCGATACGCCGCAGCTCGCCGAACGCGTCGTCGCCCAGCAGCAGCTGGATCTGGTGATGGTCGGTCGCGCCCATCTGGCCGATCCGCATTGGCCGTACCACGCAGCCAAGGCGCTCGGCGTGGACCGCCCTTCGTGGACCCTGCCCGCGCTGTACGCGCACTGGCTCGAGCGCTACAAGGTCGCCTGAGCGTGACCAAGGCCCCGTCACGGCGGGGCGTCGCGCGTGCTCAAGCGGCGGTGCCTGTGCCGCGCGCGTCCGTCTTGGCCGGGCGGCGCGCACCGGCCGTCGCGGTACAGCCAATTGAAGCGACGATGATGCAGCCGATCGCCAGCCATTGCGTGGCGCTCAGCTGCTCGTGCAACATCACCAGGCCCGCCAACGCACCCATCGCCGGCTCCATGCTGAGCAGGATGCCGAAGGTCCGCCGCGGCAGCCGCTTGAGCGCGACCATCTCCAGCGAATAGGGAATCGCGCTGGACAGCACGCCGACGGCCAACCCCGCCAGCAGCAACGGCGGGCTGAACAGTGCCGTGCCCGCATGGGCGAGGCCAAACGGGAATACCACCAACGACGCCATCAGCAAGCCTAGCGAAGTCGCCTGGCCCCCATGCGCATTGCCGGCGCGCTGGCCGAAGATGATATAGAGCGCCCAACCGACCCCGGCGGCGAGCGCGTAGCCGATGCCGACGGGATCGAGATTGTCGGCGTGCTCCCGCAACGGCAGCAGCAACAGCAGTCCCGCCACCGCGAAGGCGATCCAGACGAAATCGAGCGCGCGCCGCGACGAGGCGATGGCCACGGCCAGCGGCCCCGTGAACTCGATCGCAATCGCCAGCCCGAGCGGCACGGTCCGCAACGACATGTAGAACATCAGATTGGTCGCACCCAGCGCCGCGCCGTACAGCGCAATGGCGCGCGCATCGGCCCCCTTCAGCGGCCACCGCCACGGCCGCCACGCCACCAGCAGGATCAGCGCGGAAAACCCGACCCGCAGCGCGGTGGTGCCCTGCGCGCCGACCGCATCGAACAGGCTTTTGGCAAACGACGTGCCGACGCACAGCGATGCCATCGATCCCATCAGGGCGAGCACGGCGAGCAGGGTGGAGCGGTCTTGGGAAGCAGCAGAGGACACGATTTTTTTGTTTTGTTGTTCCGACCGGCGAGCCGGCCGAGATCGCGCCGAGACAAGGCGGGCGCGGAAGACAGCGAGCCGCAAGTGTAGTGGAAGGCGGGTTCCATGTGGCTGGCCCCGGCAGCTTGCCATACCTATGCAGCGCCATGAGAAGTTTGCGAAAAATGAGAGGATCGCGTAGAGTGGACGCACCACTGGCGTGGCAAAGGCACCGATCCGTCCTGGGCGCTTTCTTCGTCCGGCCGCCCCGCCGACCAGCACGCCGTCCCATAGGAGCTGACATGACCCAACGAATCGCGCCGACGAACGCAGATCGGCCCGCAGATCTCCAGGCGCCTCAGCTAATTGAGAAGTTGGTACATGACATCGACGAGCGACTCGTTCAGGCTATCGACTCTGCCGACCGTGCACGTGTAATGGCGATCGTGCGCCAGTGCCTGACGGCGGCGCTCGGCAGCGGTATGTCGCCCGGGCCAGCGGCAAACAAGCTCTCGATCTCGAATCTGAAACCCGGCGAGGTGATCCGCAATGGCCTGGTGGCGATGTCTCAGGCGACTCTCTATCGCGCGGTCGAGGACGGTCGATTCTATTGTGTAACGCCGCGCGGCAAGGCGAACGGGCGGATGTTTCCCGCCTGGCAATTTTCCGCACCGGTGATCGAATTGCTGCCACCGATTCTCCGTGACATGAAAGGTCTGCCAAGCAGCGAGGTACATGCGTTCTGGGTGACGCCGGATGAATCGTTCGATGAGCTGACGCCTGCCGAATTGCTCGCCGGCAAGCCCTTCGAAACACGCCCCGACTTGACGGCCGTGCAGCAGCAGCATTTGTCACAACCTGCTCTGGAACGTCAGGCGAGCGTGGCAGCGCAACTGGCATCAAGGACATCAAGCGGTTCCCACCCCATTGGCTGATGCTGATCCCGACCACAACCGAGACTGCCCCGCCCGCCGCCATACTCGAAACTCGGCATCTACGACCAGATCAACGGACACCACGCATGGTGTCAATGGTTCGGTGTCCGGCTCAGGGAATTGCTTCAGCACTGGAAAGGCGGCTCGCCAATCGGATTTCGCTATCCGTCACGCAAGCACAAATGCCATCAGGCGTTGGCGATTCATTCTGACGCGCTGGCGCAGTGGAAACGGACTGTACGCGTCGAGGTGTCACGGTTCGCTGCCACGGCGGCCTGCAATGCGTTGTTGGCGGACCCCAACTATTCCGATCCGCTACCGGGCCATTTCACATTGGCCTGAACGGCTACTGCGCCTCCGCGCTCCCCGCCGGCCCCGGCTGCGTTTCCCCGTTCTGTTCGATCTGCCTGGCCTTGCGCATCCCGCGCAGATTGAGCGCGGCCAGCGCGAACTGCAGCACCACCAGCGCATAGGCGCTGGTGTGCAGGCCCCAGATGACCCACAGTGCGTTGCTCAGCAGGAAGACCCAGAAGCCAAGCTTCCGGCGCGTGGCGACTCGCGAACCGATCAGCCAGGTGGCCGCGACGGTGATGGCCATCGCGGGCCATTGCAGCATGTCGATCCAGTCCATCGCCTCCCCCGGTTGCGTGTCGGCCCATGCGGTCCAAACGTGGACCAGCATAGGCCGGGGCGGCGATCGCAGGACACCGGCGTCGGGCCGCATCGGCTGTCAGCCGATTCCGACACCGGCGCCTTTGGCGGCAGCGGTCAGCTGGCGAAGGTGACGTAGCCCTCGGGCGAGATCGGCCAGGCGGGGTTGTGGGCCACCTCCCACAGATGCCCGTCCGGATCGGCGAAATAGCCGGAATAACCGCCCCACGACAAGGCGCGCGCCGGCGACACCAGTGTCGCGCCGCTGGCGACGGCCTTGGCGATCAGCCGGTCGACTTCCTCGGGCGATTCGACGTTGTGGCCCAGCGCCGAGCCGCGTGCTCCCGGGCTCGATGGGCCGTGGATTTCCGCTTCGAACGAGCTTTGGGTCCACAAGCCGACGATCAATCCGTTGAACTGGAAGAACGCGATATCGCCGTTGTCGAATACCGGCGACCAGCCCAGTCCACCGCAATAGAACGCCTTGGCGCGGTCGAGATCGGCGACGGGCAGGGTAACGACGGAGATGCTTTGTTTCATGATGGCCTCGCTGAATGGGCGGACCGGCATGCCGATGCGGCAGCCGGACCAGCGTCGAACGAAAGGCTTCGCCGCAAGAAGCGGGCAGGGATCGAGGCGGCAGGCGAAGTAGACGCGCGCGACCCCGCCCGCTCGGATGCAGGCGAAGGTCGCGGGTCGGCGGGCGCCGACAGAACTCCGGGAACCGGAGCGGGCGGACTAACCGATACCGCCGCTGTCTTTTTCGACGGTGCGATTGTAGCGCTGGCGGGTGGCATCACAGGCAAAACCTGCTTGCCTTTGTCTGCAATGTCAGGGCTCCGGCGTGGCTTTACATTTGCCGACCTCGTGCCTTAAATGTTCCGCACCAGCGCCCTCCGCCGATCCCGCCTCCCACCCTCATCCCTCGCAGGTCGCAGACCGATCGATCCGGGCACACATACCACGTGATGGCCATCACCGTGCCACCGCGCGGCCTCCAGGCCGGACAGCCTGTCGAGGACGCTGCGTCAAGAGCAAGACGAGAGGTGCGCCATGACCAGTGTGACCAGGGAAACCATCGACCAGTGGAAGTCGGGGATGCGGGGAGCGGTATTGCAGGCCGACGATCCGGGTTATGAAGAAGCGAGAAAGGTGTGGAATGCCACGGTGGATTGCCGGCCGACCGCGATCGCGCGCTGCGCCGGCGCCGCCGACGTGATCAGCGCGATCGGGTTTGCGACAAGACATGGCATGCGCGCGGCGGTGCGGGGCGGCGGCCACAATATCGCCGGCACCGCCGTCTGCGACGAGGGGCTGGTGCTCGATTTATCGGGGATGCGATCGGTCGTGGTCGATCCGCAGGCACGGGTCGCATGGGTCGAGCCAGGTGCGACGCTGGCCGATTTCGATCATGAGGCGCAAGCCTTCGGGCTGGCGACGCCGCTGGGCATCAACTCGACGACCGGCGTCGCGGGACTGACGCTGGGCGGCGGTTTCGGCTGGATCAGCCGCAAGTACGGCACGACGGTGGACAACCTGCTCGGTGCGCACATGGTGACGGCCGACGGAAGACACCACCGTGTCGATGCCGACAACGCTCCCGATCTGTTCTGGGCCATCCGCGGCGGTGGGGGCAATTTCGGCGTGGTCACACAGTTCGAGTTCGAGCTGCATCCGGTCGGACCTGAAATCTACGGCGGCCTGGTGGTCTATCCGTTCGAGCAGGCGGCACAGGTGCTGCCGCGCTATCGGGAGTTCATGGATTCGGCGCCGGACGACGTGACGGTATGGTCGGTGTTCCGCCTCGCGCCGCCGCTGCCCTTCCTGCCGCCCGAGGTGCACGGCAAACCGGTGATGGTGCTGGCCTGCTGCCATATCGGCCCCTCGGCGCAAGGTGCCGACGCCATCGCACCGATCCGCGAATTCGGCCAGCCCTATGGCGAGCATCTTGGGCCCATGCCCTATGCCGCCTGGCAGAAGGCCTTCGATCCGCTGCTGACGCCGGGGGCGCGCAACTACTGGAAGTCGCACAATTTCGCGCGGCTCGACGACGGCATGCTGGCCGTGCTGGAAGACGGGCTGGCGACGTTGCCGTCGCCGGAATGCGAAATCTTCATCGGTGCGCTGGGCGGGCGGGTCGGCCGCGTGCCGGTCGACGCCACGGCCTACGCGCATCGCGACGCCAACTTCGTGATGAACATCCACGGCCGCTGGCAGCAGCCCGCCGACGACCAGCGCTGCATCCAGTGGACGCGCGGCCTGTTCGATGCGCTGACGCCATTCGCGCTGGGCAGCGTCTACGTGAACTTCCTGACGCAGGACGAGACCACGCGGGTCGACGCCGCCTATGGCGCCAACTACGCGCGGCTGGCGCAGATCAAGCGCGAATACGATCCGGACAATCTGTTCCGCGGCAATCAGAACATCCGTCCGGCGCAGTAACGCCGTCGCGCCATTCCGGCACGCAACGCCGCCCGGTGGCGCGGCCTAGGCCGTCGCCACCTGTGGCGGCCGCGGCCGCGTCGCCACGGCGAACGCGATCTGCGCGAGGCCCGCGGCCAGGCCCAGCGATACGCCGACCTGCCATGCCAGCGTGTAGGAGCCGAGCGCGTCGAACAGCAGGCCGCCGCCGAAAGCGCCGACGAAGCTGCCGATCTGGTGGCTGAAGAAGGCCACGCCGCCCAGCATCGCTTGCCAGCGCAGCCCGAAGGTCTCCGCGATCCAGCCCGCCACCAGCGGCGCCACGCCGAGCCACAGGAAGCCCATCACCGCGGCGAACAGCAGCGTGCTCTCCGGCGTCGGCGCCGACGAGAAATACCAGATCAGCGCCAGCGAGCGCAGCGTGTAGATGCCGCCGAGCAGCAGCAGCTTGTTGACGCGCCCGCCGGCCCAGCCGAAGAACAGGCTGCCGAGCACGTTGAAGCCGCCGATCACGCCGAGCGCCTGCGCGCTGAGCATCGCGTCCATGCCGCAGACATCGAGATAGGACGGCAGGTGCGTGGTCAGGAAGACCAGCTGCATGCCGCAGACGAAGTACGCCATCGCCATCACCAGGAAGGGAGCATGGCGCAGCGCCGTGCCCAGCGCCTGGCGGGCGTTCTGCTCGATGCCGCTCGGCGACACAGGCGCCGGCAGCCGGTCGACCCGGCCGGCGAACCACGCGGCTGGCAGCATCGCCAGCGCCAGCACGACGAAGGCGACCATGCCGACACGCCAGCCGTAGCCTTGCGCGACCACCTGTCCGATCGGCGCGGCGATCAGTGCCCCCAGCGAGCCCGCGGCCGACACGATGCCGAGCACCGTGCTGCGCAGCGTCGGCGAGATCGGCCGGGCGGCGACCGCCATCGCGATCGCGCTGCCGGTGCAGGCCATCGAGGCGCCAATGGCGACGCCGGCGCCAAGCGTGACGCCGAGCATGCCTTGCGCCCCGGCCAGCAAGGCGAGCCCGAGCACGTAGAGCGCGGCGCCGCTCATCATCAGCGGGCGGAATCCGATCCGCACCGCCCAGGCGCCGGCGATCGGCTGCAGCAGGCCCCAGGCGAGGTTCTGCACCGCGATCGCCGCGGTGAAGTCCGATACCGAGATGCCGATATCGCGCGTCAGCGGCGGCATGAAGATGCCCAGGCTTTGGCGCAGGCCCATCGCCAGGCTCAGCATCACGGAGGCGCCGATCAGGATCGGCAGGGCGGGGCGCAACTCGCTGAGCAGCGAGGGAGTCAGGCGGGAGGAAGGCACGGCGAGGCTGTCTCGAAGAGATTTGTCGTTATGGGTATGGGGGACTGCGGTGCCGCAAGGGCTTGCGGCGCGGCGGCGCGAGGCGGCGTGCGGGGCATGTCCAGGGACGACCGAGCGTAAGTCCGTCCGTTCGGGGGTGTCAATTTTTCTCAAAGACGGACCGCGGCGGCCGGATCGTGGAACCGGCGCGGGGGGGCGCGTGCGGCATGGAAATTGCAGCCGCCGCTCGGACATGACCACCACGCTGCCCGATTCCGTCCGCCGCCTGCTGCGCGAGCGCTTCGACATCCAGCGCCTGCGCCCCGGCCAGGCCGAAGTCATCGACAGCGTGCTCAAGGGGCACGACACGCTGGCGGTGATGCCGACTGGCAGCGGCAAGTCGCTGTGCTACCAGGTACCGGCGCTGTGCCTGGACGGCCTGACGGTCGTCGTCTCGCCGCTGATCTCGCTGATGCAGGACCAGGCCGAGAAACTGGAAGGGCTCGAGCTGGACCCGGCGGTCGTCAACAGCGCCGTCGGCGATGCCGCCGCGGATGCGGCGCTGGACAGCGTGGCTCGCCGCGACGAGCGGATCGTGCTGACCACGCCGGAACAGCTGCAGGACCCCGAGGTCATCGCGTCGATCCAGCGCAATCGCATCGCCTTGCTGGTCGTCGACGAAGCGCACTGCATCTCGCAATGGGGACATGACTTCCGTCCGGCGTATCTCGGCATCCCTGACGCGGTCCGTGCGCTCGGACGGCCGCCGGTGCTTGCGCTGACGGCGACCGCCACCGACGCGCTGATCCACGATATCGCCGCGCAGTTGGACCTGCAGTCGCTGTGCGTGGTCAAGGCCGGCCTGTACCGGCCCAATCTGATCTATGCGGTCCAGCATGTCGCCGGCGACGACGAGCGGCTGGCGCAGGTGCGCAGCCTCGTCGCGCGCGAGAAAGGCGCCGGCATCGTCTATACGGCCACGGTTCGCGAAGCCGAGCGGCTGCATGCGGGCCTGAAGGAGGCCGGGCAGCAGGTCGCGCTCTATCACGGCCGCTGCACGGCCGGGCAGCGCCGCGACAGCCAGGCCGCCTTCATGACCGGTGAATGCCGCGTGATGGTCGCCACCAATGCGTTCGGCATGGGCATCGACAAGCCCGACGTCCGCTTTATCGTCCACGCCCAGCTGCCGGGCAGCCTCGACGCCTACTATCAGGAGACCGGCCGTGCCGGCCGCGACGGCGAGCCGGCGCGCTGCACGCTGCTGCATGACGAACGCGACAAGCGGGTGCAGCAGTTCTTCCTGTCGAATCGCTATCCCAGCGCCGATACGCTCGAGCAGATCGTCGCAGAGATGCGGGACATCGATGCCGCCGAACCGCTGCCGCTCGACGTCCTGCATCAACGGCTGCCGAACGTGGCGAGGCGCAAGCTGCAGGTCGCGCTGACGATGCTGTGCGAGGCGGAAATCGCGCGCCGCCACAAGGACGGCCGCTACAGCCGGCAGCCCGGCAAGAACGATGCGCAGGCGGTGCAAACCATCGCGGCCCAGTACGCCGAACGCAGCGGCAAGGACCGCGCCACGCTCGAGGCGATGCTGCACTACGCGCGCAGCGGGCGCTGCCGCTGGGCGATGCTGCTGGAGTACTACGGCGAACATGGCGGCCCGGAACGCTGCGGCACCTGCGACAGCTGCGTGCGGGCGGCCGAGGCGGCGCGCCATCCGGTCGAGCCCCTGCCCGAATCGAAAGCCGGCGCGAGCGCGCCGCGCTTCGCCGAAGGCGACAAGGTGCGCGCCCGCCGCCATGGCGTCGGCACCGTGGTGGCGACCACGCGCGAACGCGTCGATGTGCGCTTTCCTGATGGCGCGATCCGCCGCTTCGTGCCGCGCTATCTGAAGCGCGAGGCTATGCCTGCGGGCCGTACCACGGATAGCTGACGAAACCGTCAGCCTGGCGCCAGCGCCGTGACCGGCATGGACGGATAGCATCGGTGCCGCCCGATGTTCTCCGATGCCGCCATGCCTGCCGACCCTGTCTTCAACACCTCCCGTTCCCTGTCGTTCGCGGCAACGCCCGCGATCGCGCTGGTCCTGCTGACGGCATTGACGCTTGCCGCCTGCGGCAGGCAGGATGCCCCCGCCGCTGCCCGCACTCCCGAGGTCGCCTATGTCACGCTGCAGCCCCAGCCGGTGGCGCTCAGCACCGAACTGCCCGGCCGTACCGTGGCCTACCGCATCGCCGAGGTTCGGCCGCAGGTCGACGGCATCATCCTGAAGCGGCTGTTCAAGGAAGGCAGCGAGGTCCGGCAGGGCCAGCAGCTGTACCAGATCGATCCGTCCACCTACCAGGCCGCGCACGCCAGCGCCGCCGCGACGCTGGAGTCGGCCCGGCAGACCGCACAGCGCTACGAGCGGCTGGCACGCGAGCGGGCGGTCAGCCAGCAGGAATACGAGCAGGCGCGAGCGGCCTGGCTGACCGCGCAGGCGGCGGTGGACCGCGCCGCGATCGACCTGCGCTACACCCGGGTGCTGGCGCCGATCTCCGGGCGCATCGGCCGCTCCTTCGCCAGCGAGGGCGCGCTCGCCACCAACGGCCAGGCCAACGCGCTGGCCACCGTGCAGCAGCTCGATCCGATCTATGTCGATGTCACGCAGCCCTCGTCCGCGCTGCTGGGCCTGCGCCGCAATCTCGCGGCCGGTCGTCTGGAAGCGGCGGGGGGGAACGCGGCCCGCGTGCGGCTGATCCTCGAAGACGGCAGCGAGTACACCGAGCCGGGCCGGCTCGAGTTCACCGAGGTGGCGGTGGACACCGGCACCGGCTCGGTGACCTTGCGCGCGGTGTTTCCGAATCCGCGGCACGAGCTGCTGCCCGGCATGTTCGTGCGCGCGCGGATGCAGCAGGGCGTGCGGCCGGCCGCGATGCTGGCGCCGCAACGCGGCGTGACGCGCGACGCGAAGGGGCAGGCCACGGCGCTGCTGGTCAATGCGAACGACGAGGTCGAACTGCGCCGGATCGACGCCGAACGCGTGATCGGCGACAACTGGCTGGTCAGCGCGGGCCTGCAACC
>NZ_AMPR02000234.1:0-4389 GCF_000307735.3 Cupriavidus sp. HPC(L)
GTCGGGGCGGGCCAGCAGGCCGGCGCGCTGGCGCGGGTCGCTGTGCTCGGCCAGCAGCGACACCACGCCGTCGGCGGCCTGCGACAGGTCCACGGTCAGGCTGCGGCCGTCGGGCAGCTGCACGCGCAGCGCGTGCGCGGCGCTCTTGCGGGCCCGGCCTTCGCCGTCGAACAGGATCAGGCTGGGGGCGGCGCTGGGAGCCATCTTCTTGCTGGTCAAATCAGGTGTCCTTGTGCTGGGCGTGGTATTCGTCGTAGGCCTCGACGATGCGCGCCACCAGCGGATGGCGCACCACGTCGATGCTGGTGAAGCGGGTCGCGGCGACGCCGCGCACGTCGCGCAGCACGTGCTGCGCTTCGATCAGGCCGCTCTTCTGGCCGCGCGGCAGGTCGATCTGCGTGGTGTCGCCGGTGATCACCGCCTTGGAGCCGAAGCCGATCCGGGTCAGGAACATCTTCATCTGCTCCGGCGTGGTGTTCTGCGCCTCGTCCAGGATGATGAAGGCGTGGTTCAGCGTGCGGCCGCGCATATAGGCGAGCGGCGCGATCTCGATCATCTGGCGCTCGAACATCTTCTGCGTGCGGTCGAAGCCGAGCAGGTCGTACAGCGCGTCGTACAGCGGGCGCAGATACGGATCGACCTTCTGCGCCAGGTCGCCCGGCAGGAAGCCCAGCCGCTCGCCGGCCTCGACCGCCGGACGCGTCAGCACGATGCGCTTGACCGCGTCGCGCTCGAGCGCATCGACCGCGCAGGCCACCGCCAGATAGGTCTTGCCGGTTCCCGCCGGGCCGATGCCCAGGGTCAGGTCGTGCGAGACGATATTGCGCAGGTAGTCGCGCTGCGCCGCGGTGCGGCCGACCAGGCCGGTGCGGCGCGTGTGCAGCACCGGCGATTCGTCGTCGGCATCGCCGCCCGCGTCGTTGTCCGCCCCGGGCGGGCCGGCGACATGCGCGGCGTACTGGCGCGTCTCGATCAGGCCGAGCTGCACGTCGTCGATCGACAGCGGCGTGCGGGCCTGGTTGTAGAAGCGCTCCAGCGCGGCGGCGGCCTCGTTGGCATTGGCGCCGCGCACCGTCATCTTGTGGCCGCGCCGCTGGATCGTGACGTCCAGCGCCTGTTCGACCTGGCGCAGGTTTTCGTCCAGCGGACCGCACAGGTTCTGCAGCCGGGCGTTGTCGTCCTTGGGCGCCACGAATTCTGCGGAAGGAATTTTCATCGGGAGAGCGCTCCGTTGTTGTTCGTCTTCGGCCGTCGCCGTGCGCGCGGCGCGCCGGGCATCGCGCCTATCCGCGCACCAGGATCTCGCCGCGCAGCGAATGCGGGAAGGCCTCGGTGATCGTGACCTCGACCATCTGGCCGATCAGCCGGTCGCGGCTCGCCTGCGGCACGCCGGGCAGCGCGAAATTGACCACGCGGTTGTTCTCGGTGCGGCCGTGCAGCTCGTTCGGGTCCTTGCGCGCCGGGCCTTCGACCAGGATGCGCTGCACCGTGCCGACCATGCCGCGGCTGATGCGCTGCACGTTCTCCTCGATGGTCGCCTGCAGCCGTTGCAGACGGCGCAGCTTGACCTCGTGCGGCGTGTCGTCGTGCAGGTTGGCCGCGGGCGTGCCGGGGCGCGGGCTGAAGATGAACGAGAACGAGGTGTCGTAGCCGATCTCCTCGACCATCGCCATCAGCTTGTCGAAGTCGGCGTCGGTTTCGCCGGGAAAGCCGACGATGAAGTCCGACGACATCGACATGGTGGGCCGGATCGCGCGCAGCTTGCGGATGATGCTCTTGTATTCGAGCACGCTGTAGCCGCGCTTCATCGCCATCAGGATGCGGTCCGACGCGTGCTGCACCGGCAGGTGCAGGTGGTCGACCAGCTTCGGCACGCGCGCGTAGACGTCGATCAGCCGCGCGGTGAATTCCTTCGGATGGCTGGTGGTATAGCGGATCCGCTCGATGCCGGGGATCTCCGCCACATACTCGATCAGCAGCGCGAAATCGGCGATCTCGCTGGTGTCGCCCATGCGGCCGCGGTAGGCGTTGACGTTCTGCCCCAGCAGCGTGACCTCGCGCACGCCCTGGTCGGCCAGGCCCGCGATCTCGGCCAGCACGTCGTCGAAGGGGCGCGAGACTTCCTCGCCGCGGGTGTAGGGCACCACGCAGTAGCTGCA
Source organism: Cupriavidus sp. HPC(L) (assembly GCF_000307735.3). NCBI lineage: Bacteria > Pseudomonadati > Pseudomonadota > Betaproteobacteria > Burkholderiales > Burkholderiaceae > Cupriavidus > Cupriavidus sp. HPC(L). Next base: position 2,160 of record NZ_AMPR02000234.1, read on the forward strand.
GTATTTCGAGCAGCCTTCCATGATCGAGACGAAGGCGCTCGGGCCTTCGACGCGCGCCGGCGGCAGGTGGTCGAACTTCTCGATCTCGGGGAACGAGATGTCGACCTGCGAATGGCCGCTCTGGCGGCGGCGCGCGATCATGTCGGGCAGCCGGTGCAGTGTCTGCGGGCCGAACACGACGTCGACATACGGCGCGCGCGAGACGATGGCCGCGCCTTCCTGGCTCGCCACGCAGCCGCCGACGCCGATCACCAGGTCGGGTTTGGCGGCCTTCAGCGCCTTCATCCGCCCCAGTTCCGAGAACACCTTCTCCTGCGCCTTCTCGCGCACCGAGCAGGTATTGAACAGGATCACGTCGGCGTCTTCGGGATTGTCGGTCTTCTCCAGCCCCTGGCTGGCGTGCAGTACGTCGACCATCTTGTCGGAGTCGTACTCGTTCATCTGGCAGCCGTAGGTCTTGATGAAGACCTTCTTGACGGGCGTGGCGGGGGCCGCCGCAGGCTGGGTGGCCTCGGTGGCTTGGGGACGTGGATTCATGGTGCCGATCTCAGTGGTTGACCTGGGGGCATCGGATGCTTCAGGGGGGCGGAACATGGCCTGCCGCGGCGGCCGGCGCTGGGCGGAATGCCAGGCGGGCGGGGCAAGGCGGGACAGCCCGCTATTCTACCCGCTCGGCTCATGGGGCGTCCGGTGCGAATGCGCCGAGGCTGATACACTACGGGCCTTCCGAACCTGGAGGCGGAGGCAGTCGTTCCGCTTCCCCGGCACCCCGCGTCCCGCCCATGCAGGCGATGACGGCGGCAGCCGGCCAGTCGCCACAATCCATGCCGGCCCCGACGATTGGCGCATCCGTGCGCAAGGGGCGGCCGAAACGAATTCCATGTCTTTTTCCGAACTAGGCTTGTCTGACAAGCTTGTCCGCGCCGTGGCGGAGCAGGGCTATACCACGCCCACGCCGATCCAGGCGCAAGCCATTCCCGCGATCCTGAAGGGCGGCGACCTGCTCGCCGGCGCCCAGACCGGTACCGGCAAGACCGCCGGCTTTACGCTGCCCATGTTGCAATTGCTGTCGCGCGCCGAGCCGCCGGCCCGCGGCGAACGGCCCCGCATCCGCGCGCTGGTGCTGACGCCGACGCGCGAACTGGCCGCGCAGGTCGAAGAGAGCGTGCGCAACTACGGCAAGTATTTGCGCCTGCGTTCGATGGTGATGTTCGGCGGCGTCGGCATCCATCCGCAGATCGATCAGCTCAAGCGTGGCGTCGATATCGTGGTGGCCACGCCGGGCCGTCTGCTCGACCACGTGGGCCAGCGGACCATCGACCTGTCGCATGTCGAGATGCTGGTGCTGGACGAGGCCGACCGCATGCTCGACATGGGCTTCATCCACGATATCCGCAAGGTGCTGAACGTGTTGCCGCCCAAGCGGCAGAACCTGCTGTTCTCGGCGACGTTCTCCGACGAGATCCGCGCGCTGGCCGACCGCCTGCTCGACAATCCCGCGTCGATCGAGGTCGCGCGCCGCAACACCACGGCCGAAACCGTGGCGCAGCGCGTCTACGCGGTCGATCGCGAGCGCAAGCGCGAACTGCTGGCCCACCTGGTGCGCGAGCACGACTGGCATCAGGTGCTGGTCTTCACCCGCACCAAGCACGGCGCCAACCGGCTGGCCGAGCAGCTGAGCAAGGAGGGCCTGTCGGCGCTGGCGATCCACGGCAACAAGAGCCAGTCGGCGCGCACGCGCGCGCTGTCCGAGTTCAAGGCCGGCACGCTGCGGTTGCTGGTGGCGACCGACATTGCCGCGCGCGGCATCGATATCGACCAGCTGCCCCACGTGGTCAACTTCGACCTGCCCAACGTGCCGGAAGACTATGTGCACCGGATCGGCCGTACCGGCCGCGCCGGCGCCGAGGGCGAGGCGGTGTCGCTGGTCTGCGTCGACGAGCATGGCCTGCTGCGCGACATCGAGCGTTTGATCAAGCGCAAGCTCGAGCAGATCGTGCTGCCGGGGTTCGAACCGGATCCGACCATCGCGCCCGAGCCGATCCAGAAGGGCCGCCAGGCGCGCGGCCAGAATGGCGGCGGCGGACGGGGGCGTCCGCAGGGTGCCGGCAATCCTGCCGGCAGTGGTGCCGGTAATGGCGCCGGTAAGGGCTCGGGCGCGCCGTCGGGCGAGCGCCGTACCGAAGCGCGGCCGCCGCGCCCGCCCCGTCCCGCACGTCCGCAGGAAGCC
>NZ_AMPR02000233.1:0-4435 GCF_000307735.3 Cupriavidus sp. HPC(L)
CGGTGCAGCCGTGAAAATCACTGTCGTGAAAATCACTGTCCGCGCCGACGCAAGAGCATAAAAAAAAGCGGCCCCACGGGCCGCTTTTTACTATTCCGCTACCTATCAAGCACCGCAGCCGTGTTCCGCGGCCTTGGCCAGCTCTTCCGGCGGTACGTCACGCACGTGCGTGGCCACCGACCAGCGATGCCCGTACGGGTCTTCCAGTTGGCCGTAGCGGTCCCCCCAGAACATGTCCTGGACGGGCATCGTGACCTTGGCGCCCGCGTCGACCGCGCGGGCCACGGCGGCGTCCACATCCTCGACGTACAGATGCAGCACCACCGGCGTTCCCTTCAATGTCGTCGGCCCCAGGCTCTGCCATTCTGGCATTTCCTCCGCCATCATCACCGGCGAATTGCCGATGCGCAGCATCGCGTGCATCAGCTGGCCCTGCGGGGTAAGCAGCTTGAATTCCTCGGCCGCGCCGAATGCGCGTTTATAAAACTCGATTGCTTCCAGCGCATTCTTGCAAACGATATGCGGGGTCAGCGTGGGCATGCCTTCGGGAATCGGCTTGACTTGCGTTTGTGCCATCTTGGTTCTCCTGTCTGATCGTGCTGTGCGAACGGTCCTGGACCGTCTGTGTTGCGCGTGATCGCGTCGTTATTGCGATTGCTGTGGCGATTGCTGTCGCTGCTGGATCTGTTCCAGCTCGCGGAAGCGCTCGATACCTTCGCTTGGCGGAAAATCCTCGAGGTCGTACAGCTGGCGTACCTCGATCTCGCAGTTGTCGTCGTCGGTGGCCGGATTCGGGAAGCGCCGGGTCCATTCCAGCGCCTCTTCGCGCGACTTCACCTGGATGATGGTGTAGCCGGCGATCAGCTCCTTGGTCTCGGCGAACGGACCATCGGTGACGGTCCGCTGCTGGCCTTGATAGCGGATCCGCCAGCCCTTTGCGCTCGGTTGCAGGCCGGACGCATCGACCAGTACGCCGGCCTTCGATAGCTCCTCGTGGTAGGCCGCCATTTCGGCAATCAGCCCGTCCTCCGGCATCACGCCGCTCTCGGTCTTTTGCGTGGCTCGAACCAGAATCATGAAGCGCATTGCGGTATCTCCTGTCGGTAGATCAGTCTAGGCGATGCCATCGGCCGCTCAGGGCTGGAGTTCGAACAGCGCCTTGCCGCTCTCGATGTCGAACGGTGCGGAAAAATGATCGTGGGCAATCTTCCAGCCCTCGGCCGTCTTGCGCAGGCCGACGGTAACGCGCATCCACGAGGCACTCTCTTTGCCGTTCTCGTCCTGGTGGCCGCAGCGCAGCAGGTAGTGGCCATAACCGAGCTGCTGGTCGACGAACAGTTGCAGGTCATGCATCTCGAACACCATCGGCCCCGTGCACATTTCCATGCAGGCCGCCCAGTGCTTGCCGTAGGCGTCGGCGCCCTTGAATTGCAGCTGCATCACGGCGTCGAAGGCGACGACGTCGGGGGTGTAGTGCGACATGATGCGTGGCACGTCGCGGGCGATCGAGGCCTGGCGCCACGCTTCGAGCATGGTCCGGATTTCGTCGTGGGCGGCGGTCTGGGATTGCGTGGCGTTGCTCATCTTTAAATCTCCTGGAAGGAAAAGGTGGACAGCGAGTTGAACGATGCGAGGTCGTGGCTGAAATTGGGCCGTCACTGCGCGGGCGGCGTACTGCCGACCGCCAGTGACATCACCGGCCGCACTTCGATGCTGCCCAGCCGCGCGGCGGGAATTCCCGCCGCCGCGTGCAGCGCCTCGTGCAGGCCTTCGGCCTCGATCAGATAGAAGCCCGCCAGCTGTTCCTTGGTCTCCGCGAACGGCCCGTCGGTGAACGACACCCTGCCGGCGCGTACCCGCAGCGTGGTGGCCGTTGTCGCGCTTTCGAGCGCCTCGCCGGCCAGATACATGCCGTCGCGCTCGAGTGCGGCGCTGAAGCGCAGACACTGTTCCACCAGGCTGCGCCATTCCGGCTCGGGCATCGCTTGCAGGACACGCTCGTCGGTATAGATCAGGCACAGGTATTTCATCTTCGCCGCTCCTCGGATTTCGGTGGCTGTTCGGACTTCCTGTTACCTAGTCGTACGGCGAACGTCTCAATCGACAATGCCCTGCAAAAAAATTCGCGACCCGGTGTTTACGATCCGCTGGCGCCCGGCAATTCCCGGATCGGCCGGATCTCGACGCTGCCGTGGCGCGCGGGCGGAATCTTCGAGGCGACCTGGATCGCCTCGTTCAGGTCGGCCGCCTCCATCAGATAGAAGCCGGCCAGCTGCTCCTTCGTCTCGGCGAACGGCCCGTCGGTGACGGTCACCTTGCCGTCGCGCACGCGCAGGGTCTTGGCGGTCTCGACCGGCTGTAGCGCCTCGCCGCCGATGTAGTGGCCGCTGCTGCGCACCTTGTCGCCGAAGCGCAGGCATTCGCCGACCAGCGAATCCCATTCGTCGGGCGGCATGCTGTAGACCTGCTTCTCCTGGTAATAGATCAGGCAGAGATATTTCATCAGAGGCTCCTCGGTAGTGGTGGCGTTGGCCGGCCGCCAAGCGACGCGGCAACGAAACGGCAACGAAACGGCACGGAAAATCAGCATAGACGGCGCCGGCGACGATGCCATGACGCCGGCAGGGCGATGGCCCTGTCATGGGATAGTCGTTCGGGACCGGGTGAAATCGACAGCGGGGATCGAAAGAACGGGTCGACGGAGGGCCGAGAGCGAAAAGTCCGTCGCCACAACCGCTGGAAACCCGTTATTGCGGCAGTGCGGCAAGCCGCCGTTCGATAAAGCGCCGCTCCGGGCCCTGGCGGACCAGCTCCAGCACGGTCCGATAGGCGGCACGCGCATCAGCGTAGCGGCCCAGGCGCCGGCACAGGTCGGCCCGGGCGGCGTGGGCCAGATGGTAGTCGCCCAGTTCGCCGCGGGCCAGGATCGCGTCGACCAGCAGCAGGCCCGCCTCGGGTCCGTCCCGCATCGCCACGGCGACCGCCCGGTTCAGCTCCACCACGGGGGAGGGCTGCAGCGCCAGCAACACGTCGTACAGCGCGACGATTTGCGGCCAATCGGTCGAAGCCGCGTTGTCCGCTTCGGCGTGCACCGCCGAAATCGCGGCCTGCAGCGAATAGGGGCCGAAGCGGCGCGAGGACAACGCGCGCTCGACCAGCGCGGTGCCCTCGGCGATCAGCGCCCGGTCCCAGCGGCTGCGGTCCTGCTCGTCCAGCAGCACCAGTTCGCCGTCGGACGAGGTGCGCGCTGCCCGGCGCGACTCGTGCAGCAGCATCAGCGCCAGCAGTCCCATGACCTCGGGTTCGGGCAGCAGTTCGAGCAGCAGCCGCGCCAGCCGGATCGCTTCGCCGGACAGGTCGTGGCGGGTCAGCTGGTCGCCGGAGCTGGCCGAATAGCCCTCGTTGAAGACCAGGTAGACCACGCGCAGCACGCTGTCGAGGCGCTCCGGCAGGTCCTGGCGGTCGGGCACCTGATAAGGAATGCGCGCGTCGCGGATCTTGGCCTTGGCTCGCACGATGCGCTGGGCCAGCGTCGACGGCGCCGTCAGGAAGGCGTGGGCGATGTCCTCGGTGGTCAGGCCGCAAACCTCGCGCAGCGTCAGCGCGACCTGGGCGTCCGGCGCCAGCGCAGGGTGGCAGCAGGTAAAGATCAGGCGCAGCCGGTCGTCTTCCAGACAGGCGTCCTCGAACAGTTCGTCGAAGGCGCGCGTCGCGCTCTCGTCGACGATCGCTTCGACCTGTTCGGTGACGTCGTCCAGCGGCCGGAAGCGGGCATGGCGGCGGATGCCGTCGATCGCCTTGAAGCGGCCGGCCGAGATCAGCCAGGCACAGGGATTGGCGGGTACGCCGTCACGCGGCCATTGCTCCAGCGCGGCCTTGAAGGCGTCGTGCAGTGCCTCCTCGGCCAGGTCGAAGTCGCCCAGCAGGCGGATCAGCGTGGCCAGCACGCGCCGCGATTCGGCGCGGTAGACGGCGGCGACGGCGGCCTCGGAGGCTGCGCGGGCATCGGCAGCGATGGTTTCGGACGGTGCGGCGATGGGATCAGGCATCGGTCGTGGTCGGCGGAGGCCGCCGCGGACCGCGGCTGGCAGAGCGTGCACTGGCGCACGGGCATGCCGATTCTGCGGCGGATGGTTGGCGATGGCAAGGCAAGCCGGACCGTTGTAACAAAGTGCCGGCGTCGCGTTGGGGTGCGGGAGAACGGATGGACGCAGCCGACGTGCTGACGTCGGCAAGGAAAGCGCGATCCGGCGCCATCCGGACGCCTATAGTGTTCAGACCACGCGGGCATGGCTCGTGCTTGATATGGCGGCCGCGAGCAGAGTCGAGCCGAACCGAGCGCGCGCGAAAAAACGAGGAGACGCGAAGCCATGGAACGATTCCGGCGCGACTGGCGTGACCATCCTGTCCGGCTGCTGCTTGGCCTGACGATCAA
>NZ_AMPR02000232.1:0-4437 GCF_000307735.3 Cupriavidus sp. HPC(L)
GGACAGCGCCACCGCCACCGCCTTCGGACCATGCGGGCCGTGTTGGCCGGCCCCGGAAACGACAAAGGCCGCACCGGCCTGCAGGGCCTGTGCGACCTTGTCGGTCAGCGTGGCGGTCGGGTCGCGCAAATCGGGCGCGGCGGGATCAGCCTCAGCCCTGGGCGCCGGTTTCCTTGAACTTGCCATAGGCCATCAGCCGCTCGTGGCGGCGCGCCTGCAGTTCCTTGACGCTGATGCCCTGGAACTGGCGCAGCGACTCGGCCAGCGAACGCTTGAGCATCGCGGCCATCGCCTTCGGATCGCGGTGCGCGCCGCCCAGCGGCTCGTTGACGATCTTGTCGATCAGGCCCAGTGCCTTCAGGCGATGCGCGGTCAGGCCCAGCGCCTCGGCGGCCTCGGGCGCCTTCTCGGCGGTCTTCCACAGGATCGAGGCGCAGCCTTCCGGCGAAATCACCGCGTAGGTGGCGAATTGCAGCATCTGCACCACATCGCCCACGGCAATCGCCAGCGCGCCGCCGGAACCGCCCTCGCCGATGATGGTGGCGATCAGCGGCACCTTCAGGCCGGCCATCACGTACAGGTTGTGACCGATCGCCTCCGACTGGCCGCGCTCCTCGGCGTCGATGCCCGGGAATGCGCCCGGCGTGTCGACGAACGTGAAGATCGGCAGGCCGAACTTGTCGGCCAGTTCCATCAGCCGTTTGGCCTTGCGATAGCCCTCGGGCTTGGACATGCCGAAGTTGCGCAGCGCGCGTTCCTTGGTGTCCCGGCCCTTCTGGTGGCCGATCACCATGCAGGCCTGGCCGTTGAAGCGGGCCAGGCCGCCCACGATCGACAGATCGTCGGCAAAGGCGCGGTCGCCGTGCAGTTCGTGGAAGTCGGTGAAGATCTCCCGCACATAGTCCAGCGTGTAGGGACGCTGGGGATGGCGAGCGATCTGGGCCACCTGCCATGGGGTCAGGTTGGCGTAGATGTCCTTGGTCAGCTGCTGGCTCTTGCCGGCCAGCCGCGAAATCTCTTCGGAAATGTCGACGGCCGAGTCGTCCTGCACGAAGCGCAGTTCTTCGATTTTTGCCTCGAGTTCGGCGATCGGCTGTTCGAAATCCAGGAAGGTGGTTTTCATTGAATCACACGTACCTGTCTGTGAAGGGGCGCATTCTACCGGAATTTCCCGGCGCCCCGGGCGCTGAAATCGCCTCGTATGCGCCGCTTGCGCCGCCTGAAGATGGTGAAAGGAGCACTTTCGAGCCCCGGCTTTCGGCTATCGGTTATCGAAGCCAGACTAGTAAGTGACAGGCAGCGGATCAAGGCTGCGCCACATGTACCAGGTCGCCACGGTGCGCCATGGCTCCCAGTTGGCGGCGACTTCGCGTGCCTCGCTCCGCGTGACCGGTTCTCCGCTGAAATAGTTGGCCGAGATCGCGTTGATCAGGCCGATGTCGTCCAGCGGCAGCACGTTCGGCCGCATCAGGTTGAACATCAGGAACATCTCTGCAGTCCAGCGGCCGATGCCGCGGATCTGCGTCAGCTCGGCGATCACCGCCTCGTCGTCCATCTCGGCCCACTTGTCGACATGGACCCGCCCCGCCTTGAAGTGATCGGCCAGATCGACGATGTATTCGGCCTTGCGGCGCGACAGCCCGCAGGCGGCCAGCTTGTCGACGCCGGCTCGCAGCAGCTGCGCCGGGGTCAGCTTCGGACAGGCGGCGGCTAGCCGGTCCCATACCGATTGCGCGGCCTTGACCGAGATCTGCTGGCCGACGATCGAACGCGCCAGCGTGATGAAGGGATCGCCGCGCGAAATCAGATGGGCCGGCCCGTAGGTCGGGATCATCTTGCGCAGGATGCGGTCGCGCTTCATCAGGTCGGCGCAGGCCTCGTCCCAATAGGCGGGACGCACGGCGCCCTCGACCGTCTCGACCGGCAGCGGGATCGCCGCGGCCTCGGGCAGCGCCGTCTTGCCGGCGCGCGTGGTCTTCAGCGCCGGCTTGCCGTCGGCCTTGGTCACCGTGCGGCCCTTCGGCGCGGCCACCTCGCCGGCGGCGGGCGCCTTGGCGACCCTTGCCGGCTTGGTGGCCTTGGTCGCAGTGGTCGCCTTGGCCGCCTTGATGGCTGGCTCTCCGGTGGCCCGCGCCGGCCTGGCGGCCTTGGCCGCCGTGCCGGGCGTCTTGCGCACGGCAGCGTTCAAGCACGCCTCCATTCGGTCACGCCGCCCGGCTTGTCCTCCAGCACGACGCCGGCCTCGAGCAGCTCGGCGCGGATGCGGTCGGCCTCGGCAAAGTTCCGCTCGGCCTTGGCCTGCTTGCGCGCGGCGATGCGTTCTTCGATCTGTTCCGGCGCGATGCCCGCCGAGTCGGCGCCGCCCTGCAGGAAGGCGTGCGCATCGCGGCCGAGCAGGCCCAGCGTGGCGGCCAGACCCTTCAGCTGCCGTGCCGCCGCGGGCGAACCGCTGCGGTTGACTTCGCCGGCCAGGTCGAACAGCACCGAGACCGCGATCGGCGTATTGAAGTCGTCGCCCATCGCCTCGGCGAAGCGGCGCGCGTGCGGCTCGTCCCAATCGAGCGGTTGCGTGTCGGGCTGCACGTCCTTCAGCGCGGTGTACAGGCGGGTCAGGCCGTGGCGCGCGTCGTCCAGATGCGCGTCGCTGTAGTTCAGCGGGCTGCGGTAGTGCGCGCGCAGGATGAAGAAACGCACGACCTCGGCATCGTACTGTTTCAGCACCTCGCGGATCGTGAAGAAATTGCCGAGCGACTTCGACATCTTCTCGTCGTTGATGCGCACGAAGCCGTTATGCATCCACACGTTGACGAATGGCTTGCCGCTGGCGCCCTCGGATTGCGCGATCTCGTTCTCGTGGTGCGGGAACTGCAGATCGGCGCCGCCGCCATGGATGTCGAAATGCTCGCCGAGCAGCGCGCAGCTCATCGCCGAGCATTCGATATGCCATCCCGGACGGCCGGCGCCCCACTTCGACGGCCACTTGCTTTCGGCCGGCTCGCTGTCCTTGGCGGACTTCCACAGCACGAAGTCGAGCGGGTCGTGCTTGGCATCGTTGGCCGCGACGCGTTCGCCGGCGCGCAGGTCCTCCAGCGACTTGCCGGACAGCTTGCCGTAGCCGTTGAACTTGCGCACCGCGTAGTTGACGTCGCCGTCGCTGGCCTGATACGCCAGGCCCTTCGCTTCCAGCTTGCCGATGATGTCGAGCATCTGCGGCACGTATTGCGTCGCGCGCGGCTCGTGGTCCGGACGCTGGATGCCGAGCGCGGCCGCGTCCTCGTGCATATAGCCGATGAACCGTTCGGTCAGCTCGCCGATGGTCTCGCCATTCTCGGCGGCGCGGCGGATGATCTTGTCGTCGATGTCGGTGATGTTCTGCACATAGGTCACCTCGTAGCCGGCCGCGCGCAGCCAGCGCTGCACCATGTCGAACACCACCATCACGCGCGCGTGCCCGACGTGGCAGTAGTCGTACACCGTCATGCCGCAGACATACATGCGGACCTTGCCGGGTTCGATGGGCACGAAGGGCTGTTTCTCGCGCGCGAGCGTGTTGTAGATGTTCAGTGGATGCATGAAACGAGGTGTTCGAAGAGAATGCGTGGCGCCTGCCGCGCGAGCCGGTGCGACTGGCCGATCGCGCGCCGGTCGACTCGCCGGTCGACTCGCCGGTCGACTTGCCGGTCGACTTGCCGAACGACGTGACCCGGCGATGCGTCGCGGCCGCGGCGTCGACATCGGTTCGCCGAGCGAGGCCATATCTTACCGGAAGCCTTCGCGCGTCGGCGTCGATGCCGCGCTTTGCTAGAATGCCGCGAAGTATAAAGGACCGCACCTACATGAGCTTGCCATCGTCCAACGTCGCGACCGACGCCATGCATCACGTCACGCCCGGCATCATGACCGTGCGCCACCGCGCCACCACCACCGTACGCCGCGCATGCGCCGTTGCCGTGGCGAGCGCCGCGGCGCTGCTGTGCGCCCTGCCCGCTGCGCCGGTGCTGGCGCAGTCCGTTGGCTTCCCCGGGGGCGCCGCGCCCGGCGCGAAGGGCTTCCAGCCTTCGGGCGACCCCGGCATGGCCGACGCCGAGAAGGCTGCGCAGCAGCGGCGCTATGCGGAGGCGGTCGAGCGCTTCGACAAGGTGATCGCCGCGAACCCGCGCAATGTGCAGGCCCGCTTCGAGCGCGCCTGGGCGCTGTCGCAGGCTGGCCGCGAGGACGAGGCGGTGCAGGCCTTCCACGAGATCGCACAGGAATATCCCGAACTGCCCGAGCCGCACAACAATCTGGCGCTGATCTATGCGCGCCGGGGCGATCTGAAGCGCGCCGAGGCCGAACTGCTGGCCGCGCTCGAAGCCAAGCCCGGTTTTGCGATCGGCTATACCAATCTGGGCGACGTCTACCGCAAGCTCGCCGAGCGCTCCTACGCCGAAGCGCTCA
>NZ_AMPR02000231.1:0-4509 GCF_000307735.3 Cupriavidus sp. HPC(L)
CGCTGCGGCCGTGGCTGGAGGCGGCCTGCGCACCGCTGGGCTGCCGCGTGCCGCCGGCCAGGCAGCTCGCCGCGCTGCGCATCGACGGCTCGCAGCTGCAGATGCCCGATGCCGGCGCCGACGACTATCTGCTGACGATGACGCTGCGCAACGAGGGCCGCGCGCTGGTGGCGCTGCCGGCGATCGAGCTGGTGCTGACCGATGCGCAGGATCGTCCGGTGCAGCGGCTTGTGCTGACGCCGGCCGACTACCTGCCGGCCGCGCAGCGAGCGCGCGATCCGGATGGCGCCACGGGCCTGCAGGCGGGCGCCGAGCTGCCCCTTCAGGTACGATTCCGGACTCGGCAGGCCGCGGACAACTACCGCGTGTCGGTCTTTTATCCCTGACCATCGCCGAGCATCCTCGAACCATCCCCGAATCCCCGGGATGCGCCGCCGCGGCATCCGGCCGCGCGCCGCGTCCCCTTCAACCCAGGAGCGACCATGAGCACTGTGACCCTCGGCGGCAACCCGATCGAAGTCGGCGGCAAATTTCCCCAACCCGGTGACAAGGCCCCCGCATTCTCGCTGGTCGGCAAGGACCTGAAGGACGTGACGCTGGCCGACTTCGCCGGCAAGCGCAAGGTCCTCAATATCGTGCCGAGCCTGGACACGCCGGTGTGCCAGGCCTCGGCCCGCAAGTTCAACGAGAAGGCCAGCGCGCTGGCCGACACCGTGGTGCTGACGATCTCGGCCGACCTGCCGTTCGCGATGGGCCGCTTCTGCACCGCGGAAGGCCTGAGCAATGTGGTGCCGCTGTCGACGATGCGCGGCGCGCAGTTCAAGAACGACTACGGCGTCGACATCAAGAGCGGCCCGCTGGCCGGCGTGACCGCCCGCGCGGTGGTGGTGCTCGACCAGAACGACACGGTGACCTACAGCCAACTGGTGCCCGAGATCAAGAACGAGCCGGACTACGACGCGGCGCTGGCGGCGTTGAAGTAAGCGCGAGGCCGAACCCCTTTGCTCTCCCTCTCCTCAGGGGGAGAGGGCCGGGGAGAGGGAGGTGGTTTCAAACGGCAGTGGCATGGCCACCGCCCTCTGCCCTCTCCCCCGCCACTCTCCCGCAGGCGGGAGAGGGGAGACAAACCACCAGCAGCACCACCAGCGAACCACCAGTACCAAACACCTTGGAGCATCCATGCCCAGCCTGATCTGCGGCTCCGTCGCCTACGACACCATCATGACGTTCGAGGGCAGGTTCCGCGAACACATCCTGCCGGACCAGATCCACATGCTAAATGTGTCCTTCCTGGTCCCCGGCATGCGCCGCGAATTCGGCGGCTGCGCCGGCAATATCGCCTACAGCCTGAAGCTGCTCGGCGGCGAGCCGGTGGTGATGGCGACGGTCGGCGAGGATGCCGGCCCGTATCTGGACTACCTGCGCGCGCTCGGCATCGGCACCGAGCATATCCGCATGCTGCCCGATACCTTCACCGCGCAGGCGATGATCACCACCGATCTGGAGAACAACCAGATCACCGCCTTCCACCCGGGCGCGATGAATCAGTCGCAGCTGTCGCACGTGCAGGACGCACTGAAGGGCGAGCGCGCGCCGCGGCTGGGCATCGTCGCGCCGGACAGCCGCGAAGGGATGCTGCACCACGCCCGGCAATTCGCCGAGGCCGGCGTTCCGTTCATCTTCGACCTCGGCCAGGCGATGCCGCTGTTCGGCGGCGAGGACCTGCGCCAGTTCGTCGAGCTGGCCAGCTACGTGACCGTCAACGATTACGAAGGACAGGTGCTGCTCTCGCGCACCGGCTGGAGCAGCGCCGAAGTGGCGGCCCGCGTGCGCGCCTTCATCGTGACGCACGGCGAGCGCGGCGCCACCATTCACGCCGATGGCCGGCAGTACAATATTCCCGCGGTGCAGGCCGAACGGGTCGTCGACCCGACCGGCTGCGGCGACGCCTTCCGCGGCGGCCTGCTGTACGGCATCGAACAGGGCTTCGACTGGGAAACTACCGGTCGGCTCGCGAGTCTGATGGGGGCGATCAAGATCGCGCACCAGGGACCCCAGAACTACAAGGTCTCGCGCGAGCAGATCGGCCAGATGTTCGAGTCGGCATTCGGCTACCGTTACGCGTAAACCCTCGCTGGGGAATCACCATGCAAACCCTTCTCCGAACCTGCGGCGTCGCGCTCGTGGCGGCCGCCAGTCTCGTGGCCGGCTGCGCCACGCAATCGAACTCCGCGAGCATCTATACGCCGGGGCAGGCGCAGCGTGAACAGACGCTGCGCCATGGTGTGGTCGAGAGCGTGCGCGAGGTGATGATCCAGGGTCAGCAATCGGGCGTCGGCACGCTCGCGGGCGGCGCCATCGGCGGCATCGCGGCCGGCAGCTCGATCGGCAGCGGCAGCGGCTCGGTGGCGGCCGGCATCCTCGGCGCGGTGCTCGGCGGCATGGCCGGCAGCGCGATCGAGAACCGCGTCGATCAGCGTCGCGGGCTGGAGATCACGGTGCGCCTGGACAATGGCGAGATGCGCGCGATCACGCAGGATGCCGACGAGATCTTCCGTCCGGGCGAACGCGTGCGGCTGCTGTCCTCGGGCGGCGTCACGCGCGTCACGCACTGAGCATCGCCACCAAGCGGCGCGCTTCACCGGCCGTCGATCGAGACGCCGCCCCCTTCGGGGGGGGCGGCGTTTTTCTTTGTGGTCCCAGCCCGGCGGTGTTCTCCCTCTCCCCCTCAGGGGGAGAGGGCTGGGGAGAGGGAGATGGTTTCAAACGGCAGTAGCATGGCCATCGTCCTTGCCCTCTCCCCCGGCCCCTCTCCCGCAAGCGGGAGAGGGGGAGCAGTCCTGCGGGTTATCGATCGGTGCACCCGCCCAGAATGAAAAACCCGCCGCGGCTTGCGCCGGCGGCGGGTTGGCAGGACCACTGTCATGCCGACCGGATACGGGGTATCCGGTCATTCGGGCACGCGAAGGTGCCCCGAGGATTCCCGCAGGAATCGAGCGCGCACGGGTCGCGCTTCAACGCTTACGGACGGCTGCCGGTCGGGAACGGCCAGGCGGCGGCCGGGCTCAGCGCGGTCTTCGCGGCCGGCGCGGGAGCCGAGGCAGGCGACGAGGCAGGGGCCGCGGCAGGCTGGGCGGCGGCCTTCTTGCCGGCAGCCTTCTTCGCCGGCGCCTTCTTCGCGGCAGCCTTCTTGGCCGGTGCGGCCTTCTTGGCGGTCGCCTTCTTGGCGGTGGTCTTCTTGGCCGCGGCCTTCTTGGCCGGTGCCGCCTTCTTCGCCGCTACCTTCTTGGTCGCGACCTTCTTGGCGGGGGCCTTCTTCGCTGCAGCCTTCTTGGCCGGTGCGGCCTTCTTCGCCGCTACCTTCTTGGTCGCGACCTTCTTGGCGGGAGCCTTCTTCGCTGCAGCCTTCTTGGCCGGCGCCGCCTTCTTCGCCGCTACCTTCTTGGTCGCGACCTTCTTGGCGGGGGCCTTCTTCGCTGCGGCCTTCTTGGCCGGCGCCGCCTTCTTCGCGGCGACCTTCTTCACCGCGGTCTTCTTGGCCGGTGCGGCCTTCTTGGCGGCTGCCTTCTTGGCGGGCGCGGCCTTCTTGGCCGCAGGTTTCTTCTTCGCAGTCGTTGCCATGGATGACTCCTTCACTAAAGCGTGAATATCGAATGTCCAAAATTGGCGACCCGACCGACCCGAGGCGTTAATGCCTGCAAGCCGCAGGCTTGCAAACCCCAGTCGAGCGAGCGATTCATCGGCGTGCCGCAATACGGCTGCCGCACGCTAATGAATTCCTTGGCGGGCGCCTTGCGCAGGGCAAGGCTTCCGTGGCGACGTGCAACGCGATGACCCGCGCGCAACGCTCGTCGCGTCCCGCAGTATTCGATCCGCTCGCGCGTCGTTGCCCGACGACACGCGGCTTCAAAGTAGGAGTATTCCGACGGCAGACCTGCATTCGCGGTCATGGCCCGCGCCAGGCAGACGCCGTGTTGTTCGAGGTAGCGAACCCATCCCGTCAATGGGCCACAGGAGACTGTACGCGTTGTAAGAAGCCAGCCCGGTCTGGTCTGCGTCAAAGTTCTGTTGCTCCTCGGCTACCTGCATCACTGCATCGAATCGCGCCGCGGTTGTTGTTCGAGTTCTTCGCTTTGCGATGTCCTGCTTCATGCAATGAAGAGAGACTCTTGTCAAGGCGAATCATAATTCGTTTGGTCGGTGATGTTAAGAAAAAAGTTCCAAAAAATCACGCCATCGAATGCGCGCGCTTTGCGATGACGAACGCATCGATGCAATGACACGCGCGACGCGCTGTCGAGACACGCGTCGCATGCCGCGACGACACGCTCGCCGACCCTCTGCGTGGCTCGCATCGCGGCTCCGTCGACATGCCGACGACGCGCTGGTCGAGCCGCGCGTGAAGACCTTGCGGCGACGTTCGCGTGGACCGCTCGAAGGCCTTCGAGCGGACACGCAGAAGACACGAGGGAGAACCCGCATGCTCGCCGCAAAGCCGCATGCAACAAG
>NZ_AMPR02000230.1:0-4518 GCF_000307735.3 Cupriavidus sp. HPC(L)
GAGGCCGAGGCGATCGCGCTGCTGGACGGCTGCGCCTGGCGCATCGGCCAGCGCGACGCGCAGCAGTTTCCCGGCACCATGGATTACCGTCCGGACCGCCGCACGCTCGGCATCGCGGGTGGGCTCGTGGTCTGGGTCAAGCGCGGCTGAACGTCGGCATGCCAATGCCGACGTTGGTGGACCAATTGCAATAGGGCACGGCGATTGCGAAAGCAACCGCGGCCTCGATTGCGGATGATCCGGGTCTTGCTTGCGGTGACGGTTCGCCCAACCGGATCACCGCATCCTTCCTCCCTCCCGTCAATTCGCCAACATCGAGGCTGCCACATGAGAGTCGGTTACCGCGTTAGTCTCCCGCAATCGCCATCGCAACCCACGCACACCGTGTCCGTGTCATCCCATCCGGGTCGTGCGCCCCGCAACGCTCCCGCGGTTGGCGCCCAGCAAGCCGCGCCGCTGTTGCCCGCATGGCAGGCGCCGCTGGCTCCCGCAGCGCCCCGGCTGGCGGAGCGGCTCAAGAGCGGGCTCTGGTGGCTCGTGCGGGCGCGCGGGATGCCGCAGGCTCCGGTGCCGGGCGCCGGTCGCATTGTTGGCCGCGTGCTGGTCAGGGCAGCGCAGGGCGCGGTGGTTGGCGGCGTCGCTTGTGCCATCGTCATGACTGGCATGGCGATCCCCGCCCTCTTCGCGGCAGCCTGCATCGTTGTGTTGGTAGGCATGTGCGCGGGGCTCGGATACGTGGCCGGCAAGCTGCCTGGCGCGGTTGGCAACTTTGATATGCATCGGCCGCGAACTGGCGGCACCGGCGGCGGTCGGGCCGAATGATCGCTCGCACGGCGCCGGTCGCGGTTCGGGCCGGCCGGCGCGCGGCCAAGTTCCGCCCTGATTGCCGCTCTCATTGCCGCCCTATTTGACCTGCGCGCACATGCCGCTGCCCGGGTCGAACATCACCGGCCACGCTTCCTCGTAGATTCCCGGCGTGCAGCGCTTCTGGCAATTGGCATGCGCCAGCGTGACGCGCCGCGGATCCTGCCAGACCATCAGCTTGCAGCCGCTGTCGTCGCGTGCCACCAGCTCGATATGCGGGGCCTTCTGGACCTGCCGGAACTCGCTCAGTTCGAAGGCGCACGAGCCGCGGCGCCGCGGCACCCACAGCTTCCAGTTCAACGCATGCACCTCGTTGGCGATCACGCGCACCCGCGCCTCTTCGCGAAAGCCGTCGTCCTCGGTGCGGCTGCAGTAGCCGGCCAGTTCGATCACGCGCGCAGCGATCGGTGGCGGCGGGGCAGGGGTAACCTGGCGTTCGGGCGCGGCCGGCGGCAATGAGGGCGCGCGTTTCGCCAGTTCCTGCACGGGCGCGCAGCCCTGCATGCCGGCAATCGCGATCAGCATCGCGCCGATCCACGGCGCGCCTTGCCGAATCCAGAACTGTCCGGCCGTTGTCGATTGCCGCCCCGTCATGGTCCGCTCCTGCCGTGCTCTTGCTGTATTCGTTATAGGGGATCGGGACGGCAATGACATGCGGTCAGACCCTAGTGGAAATCCGCACG
Source organism: Cupriavidus sp. HPC(L) (assembly GCF_000307735.3). Taxonomy (NCBI): domain Bacteria; kingdom Pseudomonadati; phylum Pseudomonadota; class Betaproteobacteria; order Burkholderiales; family Burkholderiaceae; genus Cupriavidus; species Cupriavidus sp. HPC(L). The sequence goes on from NZ_AMPR02000230.1 coordinate 1,548, forward strand.
GGACACGCTACATCAGGATGATGTCGTACTGCTCCTGATGAAAGGTCGATTCGACCTGCAGCGAAATCGGCTTGCCGATGAAGTCGCCAAGCATCGCCATATGCTGGCTTTCCTCTTCGAGGAAGAGGTCGATCACTTCCTGCGAGGCCAGGATGCGGAACTCGCGCGGATTGAACTGGCGCGACTCGCGCATGATCTCGCGCAGGATCTCGTAGCAGACCGTGCGCGGCGTCTTGACCTGCCCCTTGCCCTGGCAGACCGGGCACTGCTCGCACAGCACGTGCGCCAGCGATTCGCGCGTGCGCTTGCGCGTCATCTCGACCAGGCCCAGCTGCGAGAAGCCGTTGACGGTGATGCGGGTGCGGTCGCGCGACAGCGCGCGCTTCAGTTCCGACAGCACCGCGTCGCGGTGCTCGGCGTTCTCCATATCGATGAAGTCGATGATGATGATGCCGCCCAGGTTGCGCAGCCGCAGCTGGCGCGCGATCGTGTGCGCCGCTTCCAGGTTGGTCTTGAAGATCGTGTCGTCGAAATTGCGGGCGCCGACATAGCCGCCGGTGTTGACGTCGATCGTCGTCATCGCCTCGGTCTGGTCGATCATCAGATACCCGCCGGACTTCAGGTCGACGCGCCGCGACAGCGCGCGCTCGATCTCCGCGTCGATATTGAACAGGTCGAAGATCGGCCGCTCGCCGGTGTAGTGCGACAGCCGCGGCAGCACCGCCGGCGTGTATTCCTGCGCGAACTCGACCAGCTTCTGGTAGTTCTCGCGCGAGTCGACCTGGATCACGCCGGTGGCGTCGTTGACGAAATCGCGCAGCACGCGCTGCGCCAGGCTCAGGTCCTGATAGAGCAGGCTGGGCGCCGGCAGCGTGGTGGCGTTGAGCCGGATCGCGCCCCAGATCTTGCGCAGGTAGGCGATGTCGTTGCCCAGCTCCTCGTCGGTCGCCTCCTCGGCGATGGTGCGCACGATGAAGCCGCCGCGTTCGTCCTCGGGCACCAGCCCCTGCACGCGGGCGCGCAGCGCCTCGCGATCGACCTCGCCCTCGATGCGCTGCGAGATGCCGATATGCGGGTCCTGCGGCAGATAGACCAGCGTACGGCCGGCGATGCTGACCTGGGTCGACAGCCGCGCGCCCTTGGTGCCGATCGGGTCCTTGATCACCTGCACCATCAGCGCCTGGCCTTCGAACAGCGTCTTCTCGATCGCCAGCTGCGTGCTGCCGTTGCGGTCCGGCTCGCGCCGGTGCCAGATATCGGCCACGTGCAGGAAGGCGGCCCGCTCCAGCCCGATGTCGATGAAGGCCGACTGCATGCCGGGCAGCACGCGCACGACCTTGCCGAGATAGATGTTGCCGACGAGTCCGCGCGTCAGCGTACGTTCGACATGAAGCTCCTGCACCGCGGCCTGCTGCACGATGGCCACGCGCGTTTCCTGCGGGGTGATATTGACGAGGATGTCTTCGGTCATGTTGTGTGCGATCCGTCGCCGGCTGGCTGGCTCCGCCGACGGTTGTCGGTGGCGGCGGAGCAGGTTGGTTCCCTGGATGCCGGGCGGCGCGGTCGGCGGGAGAACCGCGGCCTTTGCCTGATCTGGCTAGGCGTTGCCCGGCGTTGTCCGGACCTGCGCGGCGGTGCGCTTCAGAAGCGCAGACCGGCCTGTCGCAACAGCGCCGCGGTCTCGAACAAGGGCAGGCCCATGATACCCGAATAGCTCCCCGCGATCCGCTGCACGAACTCGGCGGCGCGGCCCTGGATGCCGTACGCCCCCGCCTTGCCGAGCGGCTCGCCGCTGGCCACGTAGCGCGCGATCTCGTCGTCGCCCATCGTGCGGAAGCTGACCTCCGAGGTCGACAGCGCATGGTGCGCGCCCAGCGTCGAGACCACGGTCACCGCGGTCAGGACCCGATGCGTGGTGCCGGACAGCGCCGTCAGCATCGCGGCGGCGTCGTCGGCATGCTCGGGCTTGCCCAGGATGCGGCCGCCCAGGCAGACCGTGGTGTCGGAGGTCAGGATCGGCGCGTCGGGCAGCGCGCGGCGCTCGCGGCGGCGCAGCGCGGCCTCGGCCTTCAGCGCGCAGACGCGCTGCACGTAGTCGTCCGGCGTCTCGCCGGGCAGCACTGCCTCGAGCGCCTCGGCGTCTTCGTCGTCATCGGGCAGCAGCAGCTGGTAGGAGACGCCGAGCTGGGTCAGCAGTTCGCGGCGGCGCGGACTTTGGGAGGCGAGGTAGAGGACGTCGTGGAGCACGATGGCACGGAAGGGCAAGCTGGGGACGAACGCAGCGGCCGGCGCACCGGGTCTGCATGGATCAGACCCGATGGTAAGGGTGGTTTTGCGTGACCGTCCAGGCACGGTACAGCTGCTCGGCCAGCAGCACGCGGACCATGCCGTGCGGCAGCGTCAGGCTGGACAGCCGCAGCAGCGTCTGCGCGCGCGCCTTCAGCGAGGGATCGAGCCCGTCCGCGCCGCCGATCAGGAAGGCGACGTCGCCGCCCTCGCGCTGCCAGCCGGTCAGCTGGTCGGCCAGCTGCATCGTGGTCAGGTCGCGGCCGCGTTCGTCCAGCGCGACGATGCGGCACTGGCGCGGCAGCGCCGCCTCGATGCGTGCGGCCTCGCGCTGCATCACGGTCGCCGCGTTATTGCTGGCGGTGCGCGCCTCGGGCTTGATCTCGCGCAGCACGATGCGCAGCTCCGGCGGCATGCGCTTGGCATACTCGGCGAAGCCGGCTTCGATCCAGGCCGGCATCTTGTGTCCGACCGCGACGATCAGCAATTGCACGGCGACGCGCTACTGCGAGGGCGGGCCTGGCTCAGGCCGAGCGGGTGGCGCGCTTGCGCGGTGCCGCGGTCTTGGCGGCGGCGCTGCGCGTGGTGGTGGTCCTGGCCGCGGTGCGGGTGCCCGTACCGGTTCCCGTCTTTGTCGCCGTCTTGGCGGCGCTCCTGGGGGCGGTCTTGGTCGCAGTCTTGGTCG
>NZ_AMPR02000229.1:0-4535 GCF_000307735.3 Cupriavidus sp. HPC(L)
CAAGGTCGCCAAGGACACGGTGATCTGCACGGTCGAAGCAGCCGGAGCCGCCGCGGGCGCCGGCAGCATCGCCGGCACCGGCACCGGCTGCGGCAACGCATGCCGGCGGCGCCGACATCCAGTGCGAGATGCTGGTGCTGGGCGCCGGCCCCGGCGGCTATTCGGCGGCGTTCCGCAGCGCCGACCTCGGCATGAACACCGTGCTGGTCGAGCGCTATGCGAGCCTGGGCGGCGTTTGCCTGAATGTCGGCTGCATCCCGTCGAAGGCGCTGCTGCATAACGCGGCGATCATCGACGAGGCCAAGGCGTTGGCCGCGCACGGCATCGTGTTCGGCGACGCGAAGATCGATCTGGACGGGCTGCGCAAGTACAAGGAATCCGTGGTCGGCAAGCTGACCGGCGGCCTCGCCGGCATGGCCAAGGCGCGCAAGGTGCAGGTCGTGCGCGGCATCGGTACCTTCCTCGATCCGCATCATCTCGAGGTCCAGGAAACCGGCGGCGACGGCAAGGATCCCACCGGCAAGAAGACGGTGATCCGTTTCGACAAGGCCATCATCGCGGCCGGCAGCCAGGCGGTGAAACTGCCGTTCATCCCGGAGGACCCGCGCATCGTCGATTCGACCGGCGCGCTGGAACTGCGCGAGATCCCCAAGCGCATGCTGGTGATCGGCGGCGGCATCATCGGGCTGGAAATGGCCACGGTCTACAGCACGCTGGGCGCCAGCATCGATGTCGTCGAAATGCTCGACGGCCTGATGCAGGGCGCGGACCGCGATCTGGTCAAGGTCTGGGAGAAGATGAACAAGCATCGCTTCGACAACGTGATGCTCAAGACCAAGACCGTCGGCGTCGAAGCCAGGGCCGATGGCATCTACGTCAAGTTCGAGGGCGAGCAGGCCCCGGCGGAGGCGCAGCGCTACGACCTGGTGCTGGTGTCGGTGGGCCGTGCGCCCAACGGCAAGCGGATCGGCGCGGAGAAGGCGGGCGTCGCGGTGACCGACCGCGGCTTCATCGACGTCGACAGCCAGATGCGCACCAACGTGCCGCATATCTTCGCGATCGGCGACATCGTCGGGCAGCCGATGCTGGCGCACAAGGCCGTGCATGAGGCCCACGTGGCCGCCGAAGCCGCGCACGGCGAGAAGGCGTACTTCGATGCCAGGCAGATTCCGTCGGTGGCCTATACCGATCCGGAAGTCGCGTGGGCTGGTCTGACCGAAGAACAGTGCAAGGCGCAGGGCATCAAGTACGGCAAGGGCGTTTTCCCGTGGGCCGCTTCGGGCCGCGCGATCGCCAACGGCCGCGACGAGGGCTTCACCAAGCTGCTGTTCGACGAGGAAACGCACCGCATCATCGGCGGCGGCATCGTCGGCACGCATGCGGGCGACCTGATCGGCGAAGTGTGCCTGGCGATCGAGATGGGCGCCGATGCGGTCGATATCGGCAAGACCATCCACCCGCACCCGACGCTCGGGGAGTCGATCGGCATGGCGGCCGAGATCTACGAGGGCGTCTGCACGGACGTGCCGCCGCCGCGCAAGCGCTGAGCGGCCGGTTGTAGCAGTACAGGAGCAGGGCCCGCCGGGATGGCGGGCCTTGTTTTACTTGAGAATGCAATTAACCGCCATTATTTTCGAAATACAGATATAGCTGCGCTGAAGCTGACAAGTGCGGGGCGCGGTCAGGCTGTAACGAAAATTCCTGCGGCTGCCGACTGGCGAGCCGGCCGAACCACGATTTCCACGTGCTGATCGAGCGAGACGAGCGCCTGCATCAGGCGCTCCAGAGAGATGTTGTCGAGTTTGTAGCGCCGGATCTGCGACACCTTTGGCTGGCTCATGCCGACGATATGGGCGGCTTCGACCTGGCTGAGCCCTCGCTTGCCGATCACTTCGTTGACTTTGACCGCCAGCAGCGCTTTTGCCGACAGTTCTTCGGCATCGGCAAATCCGAGGTCGGCCAACACATTGTCCGTGCCTGTTCGAGTGCGATTGCATGGCATCACGATCTCCCGCTTTTTCCGTATCTGGCGAGCACCGCCTTCAGCCGCTTCTCGATCAAGGCGATATCCGGTTACGGCGTGGCGATGCCCGACTTGGACTTTTTCTGAAACGCGTGCAGCACGTGGACTGCGTTGCCGACGCAGACCGTGTATACGGCCCGGAAGGTATCGCCGCAGTGATCGTCGACCAGTTCGTACACGCCCGAACCCAGGCCCTTCCACGGCTTTGCTGAAGGAGGCGTGCGCCCCAACTGCACGACGAACAGGGCTACCCCCATGTCTTCTTGAACCGGAATGGGGAATGCTTTTAAGTCCTTTTTCGAGGAGCCTTCCCAATACAACAGCTTGCGTTCGTCGGGTACGAGTCATACCTGTTCGGATATAAATCGCAAGCGACGGATGCACCAGCCGCCCTGGCGTCACCATGACAAACTGACTGCGAAGCGCAACCGGATCGCCTTGCGAAAGGCGGCGATGATCGTTGCGATGCGGCGTCCGAACGTTGCACGACTGTGACGATCCCGGGCTGAAGTTCGAATGCGCTAATTGCGGTGCCAGAGGCAATAAAAAAGCCCGGCATCAATGCCGGGCTTCGGAGGTCAGCGTCGACCGGGTGCCCCGCGAGCGGGGCACCGTTCAGCGCGATCAGGCTGCGGTGGTCTTCTTGCCAGCGGTGCGGGCGGTGGCGCTCGCTTGCTGGGCGGCCTTGGTGGCGGCGGTGGCGGCCGCCTGGAAATTGCTTTCGGCGATTTCGACGGCTTGCTTGGTGGCCTTCTGGACCGACTCGTAGGCGTTGTTGGCGGCCGAGATGGCCGACTTCACGATGGCCACGGTCGATTCCGAACCGGCCGGGGCGTTCTTGGCGAAGTTGTCGACCAGGCTTTGCACGTTGCGCGAGCTTTCGGCCAGCTGGGCCTCGGCGACGCGGGTGAATTCCGACTGCGTGTCGGCCGCGATTTCGTACACGTGGCGGCTGTAGGCGACGGCCTTTTCGGCGACCGGCTGGATCAGCGAAACCTGCAGCGCCAGCAGTTCCTGGGCGTCGCGGGCGGTCAGCGTGCGCTTGGCGTGCTCGACGTTTTCAGCCAGCGTGGTCTTGACCACTTGCATGTTCAGCTCGACCAGCTTTTCCACGCCTTCGAAGGCCTTGGTGGTCAAACCGAACAGGGTTTCCAGATTGGCTTTGTGGGCGGCGGCAACTTGTTCGGGGGTAAAGGACATGCTGGTCTCCATCAAATGAAGTCGAGTTCAAGCGAACTCAAAAAATAGGTCGCCTAGATGTCAGGGCCGTGACGTTGCGGTGGCCAGCCCAGGCGCGTGAATGGTTTGTGCGTGCGCTCCAACGACTCGATTTGGCCGGCCGGAAACCGTCTTTTCGATTCATGGTGCGTCGCAACAATTCCGTATTGTATGGACCATGTTTGGTGTGTCAAGCGGTTTTTGTGCATCGCACAACCGGTCTGGGGTAAACCCCCGGGCGGCTTCGCCACATTGCGACTGCCCGATCACCTTTGGGGCCCTCGGCGACGTGACGAACTGGCCGGTGCTACCATCGCGCATTCCATTCAACGCATGGCCGGGCAGGGCGATATGCCCGACCGCCGCGCGGCCCGCCCGTTCCGCCCTTGTTGCCGATGTCCCGCCAAGCCTCCCGCAGCCGTTTTGTCCGCATCGCGATTCCATTGCGTCCCAATCCGTTCGACATCGGCGCACCCATGAAGGGGCGTGCGTGAGGCCGGCGTCAGAGGCCAGCGCGGGCCGAACCGCGTCAGGCGGCACCAATGCGTGGCTGGTGTCCATGCCCTGGCTGTTCGTGCTGATCTGGAGCACCGGCTTTATCGTCGCCAAGTACGGCATGCCACATGCCGAGCCGATGACCTTTCTGTTCCTGCGCTTTGCCGGCGTGGTGGTGCTGATGGTGCCGTTCGTCGTGCTGGCGCGCGTGCCGCTGCCTCGTCGCGATGGCCATGTGGATTGGGCCATGATCGGGCGCATTGCGCTGGCCGGGCTGCTGTTGCAGACCGGCTATCTGGGCGGGGTCTGGGCCGCGGTCAAGCTCGGCATGCCGGCCGGCATGGCCGCGTTGATCGTCGGCATGCAGCCGCTGCTGACGGCGCTGATTTCGCTGCGTCTCGGCGAACGCCTGCGCGGCTGGCAGTGGCTGGGCCTGCTGCTCGGCATCGTCGGCGTCGGCCTGGTGGTGGCCGGCAAGCTGTCGGCCGGCTCGGCGACGCCGTTCAGCGTGCTGCTCGCGGTCGGCGCCTTGCTGTCGATCACCGTCGGCACGCTGTATCAGAAGCATCGCTGCCCGGTGTTCGATCTGCGCATGGGCTCGCTGATCCAGTTCACCGCGGCGGCGCTGGCCTGCCTGCCTTGGATGTTCCTGTTCGAGACGCGCGAAGTCGACTGGAACCTCGAGATGGTCGGCGCGCTGGCCTGGTCGATCGTGGCCCTGTCGATCGGCGCGATCTCGCTGCTGTTCGTGCTGATCCGGCGCGGCGCCGCCACCAGCGTATCGAGCCTGATGTACCTG